>JBPCVD010000222.1:0-7921 GCA_051010815.1 Rubripirellula sp. | reverse complement strand
CAGCGGCAATGCTGAATGGACCGTGGCTGTCGGATCCTCGTACAAGGGCATGAGATCCTTGCCGTCCACGTTTTCGGGGACATCGATATTTGCCAGCGTTAGGATGGTGGGTGCAAAGTCGACGTTCCCGGTCAGAGCGTTGCAGCGAATCTGTTTTCCGCTGTTTTCATGACGAGGGTCAAAGATAATCAATGGCACTCGCGAAGCTTCCTCGTAGGGAAGCACCTTTGAACCGTACCCATGTGATCCGCAAAAGAATCCGTTGTCGGATGAGTAAATCACGATCGTGTTGTCGCTGACGCCAGACTGTTGAAGCGCGTCGCGTATCATTCCAACGGCGACGTCGATCGCGTAGATCTGCTGGTAATAGGTCGCCATGACCTTGTCGTATTTGTCACTGTAATTCCAGCTATGGAAACGCTCGAATTGCCTTCCTTGCTGGCTTTGCCACGAGAAGTGTTCTCCATATTCCCGACCATAATTGGCTGGACGAGTAAACGTTTGGTTCGCGTATACGTCATCGAACCTCGGGTCCGGCGTGGCCGGCATGTGTGGCGCCTTGAAGCTGATGGACAAGCAAAATGGCTGATCCGATTGGGAAGCGTCTTGAATGAAATCACTTCCAAATGCTCCGTACGAAAGCGTCGAATGAGGGTATTTTTCGGCGTACTTAGCCATCGAATCATTCTTGCGCGTAACGTAAGACGTCTGTCCCGGTCCGCCACCCCAGCGGTCAAAGTCCGAGTCCGGTAGGTCGCCTTTCTTCCCCGGTGTCTCCGCCACTTCGAATCCGAACTTCCCCGCGAAAGCAGTTTGGTATCCGCCGGCTCGAAGCAACATCGGATACGACCGATTCCAATGCTCGGACAGCAGGGCGCCGTGCTCGAAGTTGCAACCAGTCTTGTACTCGTACATTCCAGTCATCACGTTTGCTCGACTCGCCATGCAAATGGCGGTTGTGTCGTAATGCCGGTCAAAGATCATGCCTTCGCTTGCAAGCTGATCCAAGTTTGGTGTCTTGGCACCTGGAGTTCCGTAGCACCCCATCGAATAGGTGCATTGGTCATCAGCGAACAGGAAGACAATATTTGGACGTTCGGCGGCGTTCGTTTTTCCAGCGAGGGAAAGCAACAGAACGAGCAAGCAAACATGTGACTTCATGGGCGTCTTCCGACTTTCATTGAGATGTGCGCCGCAGTAGCAGTGCGAACACGAAGAGCAGTTTTGTCCAATGGAATTGGAACAGTTGGTGGGCAGAGGCCGCGATCGCTGGATCAGACAAGCCAGTGCTTGTCCTTCGGCATCCAATGCACGACATCCTAACCTGTGAAGTCACGCAGGTGTTGAATTCCATGCGTCCCCGAGCAAGGGGCGATGGGGTGAAAAGGCCGTGTGGAAGGTCGTTGCCACACGTCTTCCGCAGGGCTCTTCAACCGAGCCAGGACCGGTGTGAGGGCCGCTTGAGGAGTGGCGCTCGATGCTCCTCACGACGTGGGAAACGTCGGAGGATTCCTCGATTTTTTTGGGCCAGCGAATCGACTCAATTGCGATCACGGTGGTGAGACTGATCATCCGCTCACCGCCCACCCTCAAATTGACTTGTCCCGACCACTTGTCGAACTCGCGATGGAGAAGGCAAGCGGGGATCCAAGTTTCGAAGGCGATGCAAACTCAATTGGTGGAAAGCGAAGAGGCCTATTCGAGTGACTGACGTCGGCTCTTTTCCGAGCCTTTTTGCTGGTCGCGTTTTTTCAGCCCAGCTCGATCCATCAGCGAGCTTCGCATCAACTCGTCCATGTAGTCATCGTCTGCTGGCGGAGGACCATAGGCGCCCAACGCTTGCGGTTCGTACTCGATAATAAATTCGTGGCGCGCGATGGACAGTTTGCTTTTTGGGTCGACACGCTTTCTCATGACCGTGCGATCATCCACCTTTGTCCCGTTTCTGCTGTTCAGGTCGCGAACGAACCAGTAGCCCTGCTCCAACGTGAGACGACAATGTTGTGTTGAGACATTGCTGAACTTCAGTTGGATGTCAGCTTCGCCGCGTCGGCCAATCATCAGGCGTTTCTTCATCAGCGGGATCGGGTCACCGCCTCCGATGGGGGTCAATTGACCCAATGGGCCTGCCAATTCCTTTTCGTCCTCGACACTCACGATGTTTTCTCGATAATCCGGTGGTGTGGAATTCGGGTCTTCCTGAACCGCGATCAACGAACACTCTTTTAAAAGTGTAGTGATTTTGGTCGTGAGCCGGTCTTCGGCGTCAATTTCCCGTTCTTGGGCCGCTCATCGGCCGTTGTGTTTCCGTCTATTTTGACTTCGATCCCCCATTTGGCAACTCTCTTCGTGTCTTCCAAAGCGGAATTTGATGCCCGACTCGCCTGGCAGCAGGACGGATTGCTGATGAATTCGTTCGGCGCTTTTTTGCGGAGACGGTTTGGCGGGCGGGTTCAGCGAGTCAGTATCGACGCCGGATTTACCTGTCCGAATGTCGACGGCGCCGTTGCCAAAGGGGGCTGTAACTTTTGTGATAATCGCTCGTTTAGCCCTTCTCGACGCGTTCGGCTGAGGCAGGTCAACGAGCAATTGAGCTCGGGCATGGAGAGCGTTCGAGCTCGCTACGACAAGGTTTGTGGGTTCATCGCCTATTTTCAGCCTGCCACCAATACATACGCCCCGGTGGAGCAACTTGAAGAGGTCTTTCGGCTCGCTCTGTCGATGGACGAAAAAATCGTCGGATTGGCGATCGGGACGCGTCCAGATTGTGTCCCGGAATCGGTGTTGGCGATGATCGAGCGTTTGGCTCAGGAGACTTACGTTTCGCTTGAGTTCGGAATGCAGACGATGCATGACGCTGGTTTGGTCTGGATGAACCGGGCGCACGACCACGCCGATATGGTCAACGCCATCGACCGCAGTCGCGATCGCGGGTTCGAGTGTTGTGCCCACATTATCCTCGGGATTCCCGGGGAGACTCACGCGATGATGATGCAGACCGCCGAGGAAGTGGGGAAGCTTGGGTTTGACGCGGTGAAGATCCATAACCTGTATGCCGTTCGAGGAACCCCGCTCGGTCAGGAGGTTCTTGATGGATCGATCAAGATGATGGAACGTGAGTCGTACGTGCAGACCGTCGTCGACTTCTTGGAAAGAATACCGCCGGGGGTTGTGGTTGAACGCATCAGTGGGGATGCCCCCCCGAGCTTCCTGATCGAGCCGAAGTGGTGTTTGGAGAAGTCGAACTTGCGACTTGATATCGAAAGGGAATTCCGCCGTCGCAGCACACGACAAGGGAGTCGATTCGAAAGTCCCGCAGTGCCGCCGAACCAGCGATCAGTCCCCGCCGATCTCACGCCCGATTCGATTCGCGACCAGATTGAGACGCGAGGGCGGTTACCAGTGCTGAAAATGGAAGGCTGATTTTGCGCGAGCGATTCCGCCGCGTCGCGACGCCACCCATCTTTCCCCCTCGCGGTCGGGGCATTCCCGCGTTAGGCTCATGCGTTCTCCTGACCCACCGTTCCCATCATCAACGCCTTCTTTCATGGCAAGAGTTGGAATCGTATTTGGACTGCTACTGTGCAGTGTCACCTTCGCCGGCTTGGTTGGTACGTCCGCCAAGATTCCGACGCAGTTCGTTCCGATGATGTTTGGGATACCGATATTGTTTTGCGGCGTCGTCGCCTTGAATCCGCATCGACGCAAGGCTTCGTTGCAAGCGGCGACTGGAATTGCAATGCTCGGCGCGGTGGGTGGTATCGCGTGGTCAGTCTTTCGACTTGCCGGACTTGTGGGGGGACAGGAGGTCGATCGCTACGCCCTGGCAGTGATCGGCGGCATGTCGCTGATTTGTACGGTGTTTGTTTTGGTTTGCCTTCGCTGGTTTTCGCGATTGCGGAAAAAGAACGCTGGGCTCGGACCAGACGAGACGCACCAAGTCAATCTGCATCGACCGATGATGGATGAAACGACCAGCCGTGACGTGGCGACACGCGAGAGCGCATGAGCGACGACACTACTCACTTCAGCCCTCTGTTGGACGCGTTCCCAACCTCGGATCCTCTTCGGTCACGACTGTTGCGGGTCCTGTTCGCGTTGCCAACGGAAGTGCAGCAAGATTTCTTGTGCGATCCAAGGTTTCGCATCATGCCGCTGAGCCAGAAGAGCGATTCGGACGATGCCACGCTGTTGGCGCTACCAGCGGCTGACGGCAGCGGCAGTCGCTGCGTCGTCTTGAAGCGAAGGCTCGCAAGTTGCTCCGAAGCGTTTGGGCTTTACGTCATCGCGCATGAACTTGCCCACGCGCATCTTCACAACGGTCCTTGGGGAGAAATCAGGGATCCAGAAGACGCCGCTGATGCGTTGGCAGAGAGTTGGGGATTCCCCAGACCGGCCTCATGGTTTTGAGGCGACCTCTGTTTGTGCGATCATTCGCAGCAATCGTGGGATGAATTTCCGCAACGCGCGTGATCGGTGGCTGATCGCGCGTTTGACTTCGAGATCGAGTTCCCCGAAGGTGCGGTGGTACTCACGGATGATAAATAGCGGGTCATATCCGAAACCGGCGACTCCGCTACGTGAATGAGCAATCCGACCTGCGCAACGACCGTGGTCTTCCAGACGAACGTTGCCCTCAGGGTCTGCCAAGCAGAGGAAGCAATTGAAATGCGCTCCGCGTTTTTCGTCCGGCACACCCTCCAGCTCGCGAAGCAACTTGTCGTTGTTCGCTTCATCGTCACCATGGGTCCCGGCGTAACGGGCTGAGAACACGCCGGGCTCGCCTCGAAGTGCATCTACCGTGAGACCGCTGTCTTCGGCCAGTACCCAGCGACCCAGATGTTTCGCTTGCTCGGCTGCTTTCAATGCAGCATTCGCTTGGAAAGTGTCGCCCGTTTCCTCGACGTCGATCGAGTCGGAGATTTCGGCGAGCGTGGTGAGTTTTACTTTGTCTTCGGGCAGTAGCAGGCGAAGCTCAACGAGCTTTTTGGCGTTGTTCGTACCGAGGACAAGGTCAAACATAGATTACCGCATTCCAATTTTGGAGCCGTACAAACTGCGACGTGTTGGTTTGGGAACAGCGATCGGCGTCGGTTCCACATCGAACGGAATCATCGCCACATTGTTGCTGGCGATACCCTTGCTTCCGGCTGGGACTTGGCGAGCCAATTCCGGCGGGACATTGAACGCGCTGAATTTCCGCATCACCTTGCGGATTTCTGTCGCGTATTCGAATTTTCCGTCTGGTAGTTCTCGTCCCAGGCTCTCAAAGCTACCAACCGTCACGAGAGATCGGAAGCGGTCATGGAACTGATAGGCTTCAACGCCTTGAGCTCGCAGTTTATTCGTCATCTTGGCCGCGTCGGAAGCGTACTTGTCCAAACGCGATACGCTGGGCTGAAAGTCTTTATCTTTCTTTCCATCGACAATCGTGCCGAGCCCTTCAAAGGTCTTCACGACCACTGTGTACTTTCCATCGCACTTCAGCAGGCTGAATTCCAACCCTTCATTGAGTTGATGGACGAAAGAGTCAACGGTGGGTGAAGCGAAATATTCTTCGGGAAGGATTGGGTTTCGAGTAACAAACGCGTGTCCCATCGGGCCACGTGGTCTGCCTCGACGAGCCTTCAGCAGCTTGTCCGTGATTGCCTTGACCGTTGTGACAGGATTGCTGCGATCCGTTTCAGTTGCGATGTCCTCTGAGTCTTGGTAGACCTTCGGTTTGGCCGTGCGAATGGCCTCCAAATCTCGCTCCAGATCAGGGTGAGCGACCGAGTCGTATTCTCCCACGAGAACGGCGTAAGCATCGTATTCGTATCGATTCGCGTATCGAACGGCCTTCGACGTCCGAGTGTCGCGGTCGATCGTGCCGGTGAAGTCAAACTTCTCACGATAGATATAGGCTGGAAGGCCCAGGTCATCGCGGATCTCAAGCACCAGTCGTTCGGCTCGCTGCTTGGAGCCTTCGCCAACGAAGTTTGAGGCCAAGATTAGCCAGGGGCCATCTTCCTCAGAGAGCTCGTAGGTTTTGGCAGGATCCGCCTCGGCGGAAGGCGTCCTTTGAAACATCTTCAACAAGCTAGGCTTGTCTGCTTGGGCGGTGCCCAATGCGATGAAGGTGAGGGAAAACGACAGCAACGTTCTTCGATTCATAACGGATCCGTGACTTCCGCGAGGGTGCTCCGACTGGCTTTAGAAATGTCTGGTAGCACAACGACGATGTTGAGCGAAAGAGAGGATCAGCGTGCCACGCCAGCGTGAAACTCGCGCGGCGCACGCTGCACTAGAAACCTTGGCGATTCGTGGAGATTCCAGCTGTGCTGCTTCCGGCTCTACCGCTTGGTTGCCGTGAAGGCATAGCGGTTTGCGGCGGCAGGATCCATCAAGCCAGCGTGGTTCCAGGGTGTAAGCCCATTTCGGACGAACGATTCAAAATCGGACTTCGGATTTCGAAGTCGCAGGCAAGCTTGGGTAGCGAATTCCATGAATTGGGGATCATCTGCATTCCAAAGGTGGGATGGCGCGTTCCCCTGTTGATATCGTTCTTCTGAGCAGATTGCACCGGCGATAAAGATGGAGCAGGCTGCGGCGAATCGATCGAAGTCGCGCATCGTCGCGTACGCCGTGCTGACCAGGAGGTCGAGTAAACGCGTTTCGTCAAAAAATGCACGGCGATAACTGTCGATCGCTGCGTCTCGTTCAATCTTCGAGTCCGTCAGAAGAATCGAGGCGATTCGATCGACGCCAGCTAAGCCGTGCGCGATGCCAGTGCTGTGCAGCGGGTCGAGCGTCAGCGCTGCTGTGGGCAACAGCAGGTGTCGCGGATTCTGCAGCGGATCGACGAGGTACTGAAGTCGCTGTGTGGTTCGCGGTCCGTCCGCCGGTGCGACGACGCTCGCATTTTGCATGATCGCCCGCAGCGACGGGTAATCGCCGAATGAATCGGCAGGGCCCCGCGGTTGATCAAATGGACTCGTCAAACCGATGCTGGTGATTCCGTTGTTGAACCTCAGCATCCAAAGCCAGCCACTCTCCAATAGATGGTGTTGCGCGGCATCGTCGGCGTTGAAGGGATCCATGTCGACACTGATTTCCTGGCGATCAAGTTGTTCTGTCCAGGAGCCGACATTGCGGTAGTGCGCGTAGGTAGCACGCGTCGAAGTCTTCAAGGAATCAGTGAATGTCTTCGTGGATGCGAGTCTGGTCGTGACCGCCGCAGCACCCGACGCATCGATTAGCCAGTGACCTGCCAATTGGCGGACGCCTTGTGCACCTTCGGTGTTGATCACGAAGCGATGCGACGTTGATTCATCGGGCGTGTAATACGAGGTCACCCGATGGCCGGAATAATCGGCGACGCCCGACGAGATCGCGTGCTGAAACAAAAAGTGGTCCACGTCTGGCCGATACCAATGCGTGTCCGACACGTCGTCATTGGGGCTGGCTGCGATCAAAAGACTGTGGCTTCCTAACTGCGTTTCGCTAAATGGGCGATCAATGGCGTGTTGATAGTAGCTGAAACCCCGTTTTCGACCGCAAGCAAGGTTCGGATACGATTGTTGCCAGTCGCCCCAGGTCGCCAGGCGATTGAGTTCCGCTATGCCATGCACTTGCGATAGGCGTCGCAGAATCATGTCGGCGATTGGCGTGGAGGATTCTCCAATCGCGAATCGTGGATGCGTTGCGGCGTCGATCAGTGCTACGCTCATCCCGGATCGTGACAAGATCCAGGCAAGGATCGAACCGGCGAAGCCGGCGCCAATGATGGCCACGTCAAAGCTCGTTTTCATTTTGTCGGCCACGCCGTTTGCTCGAGATTTGCACGTTGAAGTTTCGCTCGTTGTTCGCAATTACGGTCAACGTCCCACAAGTCGAGCGTGATCGCGGCTTGACCATCCGCGTCTGTCAATAACTGGTGCTG
>JBPCVD010000221.1:0-7616 GCA_051010815.1 Rubripirellula sp. | reverse complement strand
AGAACTGCCATGGTCCCGGCGCTGAACACTCCGCTGCGGAGGAAGAAGGCTCCGGGGCGAGTGATGCGGTTCGCGACGCATTGCGAGACGCCATGAAACTTCCGCTCGAAAAGGCCCGCGAGAAGTGTATGACCTGTCACGATCTGGACAACAGCCCCGACTTCCACGAAGACGATGCTTTTGAAGACGTCTATTGGCCTGAGGTGGAACACTACGGCAAAGACTAGCGTCGCGGCTTGAGCCTCTTGGACCTGCATGAGATGCAGCCAGCCGCGGTTGGCTCACGTGGCTTCATCACGAACGTCTGCCAAGGGACTGGGTTGGGACCTGTCTCGGCTGTCAGCGACGTTTCGTCCGCGCACAAAAAAAGGCGAGGCCGATCCCGAAGGACCGACCCCGCCTCGCACGGGGGGACGCTTAATATCTCGTTGTGTTTTCTCGTTGTCAGTCGCGTTCCCCTCACACGAACAACCCTAGTCCGAGTGCGACCCGTCTGGCCCTATCCGATTGAGTCATTTCGGTAATTTGCAGAAACCAGGACGTCTCTGAGATGTGTCTGTAGGGGTTGCAGCGGTCGAGCCGCGACGTGTTGATTTAATGCAACGTCTAGTCCTCGACCAAAGTGTTGGGATGTATCATCGCGTCCCCCTCCTTGGTGTTACAACGAGCTGAGATTCATGCATCCAATCCCAAAAGAATTGCCGCCGCGTCTCGATGTCATCGCCGTTGGCGCGCATCCGGATGACATTGAAATCGCTTGTGGCGGAACCTTGGCAAAACTTGTTCAGCAGGGTTATCGGGTCGGAATCATCGACCTGACCGATGGCGAGCCCACCCCCAATTCCCCCGGTCCCGAAGTGCGTTTGCAGGAGGCGCAAGCGGCAGCGGAAGCACTTGGCGTCCACCAGCGCATCCAGCTGGACCTACCTAACCGGAAGCTCTTTGATTGCTTCGAGCATCGTGTGACGCTCGCGCGTCAATTCCGTATTTGGCGGCCGCAGTTGGTGATCGGTTTCGGTGACAAGACCCCACTGGCCTCTCCCGATCATTGGCAGGCGATGCAAATCACCGATGCAGCGATCTTTTACAGTCGGCTGACCAAGTGGGAAGAGCACTTTGACCACTTGCCGGTCCACAGCGTGCCAAGACATCTGTACTTTCGGCTCGCTGTGGAGCCTGACGCGATTCCAGGCAACTCCCACCACCTGATCGTCGATGTCTCTGACACGATCGATCAAAAGATCGCTTCGGTGCTCTGCTACGAAACTCAATTCGCCCATAAGCCAGGGATCGTCGATCGCGTCCGCGCCGCAGCGACCGTGACAGGTGCTGCCGCCGGAAGGGCAGCGGGAGAATCCTTTGCAGCAGCCAAACCATTTGCCGTGAATGACTTGATGGGCACCGTGATGGGCCAGTGAATCAAGTCTAGAACCGATCGCGATCAACGCTCTGCTGAGTCGCGATCAAGATCGCATCAACACAGCGAACGCTTCCAGATACTTTTGAATGCTCTCCGCATCCGTATCAGCCCAACCGGAAGTCTTGTGCCTCAGGACTGCTAACTTCAGCGACTCGAACGCGTCCGCCAGATCGTCCGGCAACTCGGGCAAACCAGCGAATGGCTGTACGATGGGGTCCGAATCACTTTCGGACCCAGCCACTGGAGGGGCACCTGGAATCTCAGTGCCGGCCAAGGACATCAGCTCTTCGCCGTCACCAAAATCGGGATCCTCGTGCAGCGGCCCGCTGGCAACACCAGGTTCGTCCCCGTACTCCTTGGTTCGCCCGCCACCCTGAGCGGGCAGGACAACATCTTCATCGGTATCGACTTCAACGATTTCGCTTGCAGTGGGACGTTTCGATTCGACCGCTCCCTCCGCTTGCCAGCGTTGCTCGCGCATCCCAGCCACGCTCCAACCTTCTCGCGTGGCACCTTCCAACCACATCGGGGCATCTTCCCAATCGAGGGCCGCCAGGAAATGGCTCCAATACAATCCATTGTACGATTCAAATGTCGTCGAAAACCGGTCATGAACACGACGCAGTCTCCCAACGTGCGGGGCCGTGACTCCGCCAACGCGTCTCGCCCAAGCCTCGTCGGAGTACTGGTGAGCATCGACGCCTGACTCGATCAGAGCCTCTCGCCACTGGCTGATGATACGACCTTTTTCCCAGTTGGTCGTGCTGACAAGCGTGTTCCAAAGCCCGACGAACGGCTGAGCCAACTCCGCAAGCTGCCCTTCCTGCTCGTCGTCGACTGTCTCGTCCGCTTGGTTGGCATCCCAAGCCTGCTGCGCCGCATCAGCCTCAGCGGTGTCACCAGGATGCGTCAACTCAGATTCAGCAGAGGATTTTTCGTCGGAGGATTGTGGGGCTTCTTGCTGTGTCTCTTCGTCGGTTTGAAAAGGAGTTTCGTAAGTATCGTCAGGGGTCATGTGCGTCCATCACAGGAGAGTAGGTCGTCGCCATCGAAGTGCAGTACGCTACCCAAAGGGTCCATGTGAAGTGAAGCCACCGGGGGCTTTTTATTCACAGCTACGCAAATAACGAGTCCAATCGATTCGGTTAGGGAATGCTTGCCGTGTGGATAACCTGTTGGCTTTAGGCCTCGGCGCCTCACGAGGCGATCACATTTGAATTTGAGCGGTCGGCGTGGTACCAAGAGGACCGCGCAGGCCGTAGCATGTTCACTGCCGCCGTCCAGAATTTCGCGTCACGACGGAAGACTCCTCGGAAGCCTTTTTCCTCGCCTCGGCCGGATAAAACCAATCCCACCTTCATCCTCCCATCGAGATGATCCCCAATGCGTCACCTGAATCGTTCTATCGAGAGACTTTCGCTCCGGTCCCTTGGGCTCGCAAACGTCGCTGGCGTTCTCGTTCTCGGCTTGTTGGGCACAATTGGATGCGATCGACCAAGCGAAACATCTAGCAGCACTAACGACGCGAACGCAGAGGCCATCGTGGAAACTCAATCGGCGGCGGCAGACGACAGCGAAGCCCTTGAACCCACTCCTGAGGGCAAGGTACTTCGGCATGCCGTATTCTTCTCGTTCAAGGAAGACTCGAGCGAGGCTGACGTGCAGAGTGTGGCGGATGCTTTTGCGGCGCTCCCAGCGAAAATTGAAGAGATCACCGATTTCCAGTGGGGCACCAACAATAGCCCCGAAGGTCTGGACGACGGATTCACTCATTGCTTTCTGTTGACGTTCAAAGACGCGGAAGGTCGAGCTGCCTACATACCGCATCCGGCCCACAAAGGAGAATTCGCCGACGTGCTGCGTCCCCACATGAAAGATGTCTTTGTCATCGATTACTGGGGCACCGCTGAAGAGACCGAAATCAAGAAGGAACTCAAACACGCCGTCTTTTTCACGTTCAAAGACGATGCCGACCCTGACGAGGTCACGAAAGTTGCAGCAGCCTTCGCCGCTTTACCTGCGAAGATCGATTCCATCAAAGCGTTCGAATGGGGCACAAACAACAGCCCCGAAAAGAACGACGATGGCTTCACACATTGTTTCATGGTGACCTTCGACTCCGAAGAAGGACGGGCAGCTTATTTGCCCCACGCGGATCACCTGGCCTTCGTGGATGTCCTGAAACCTGTGCTCGACAAGGTTCGCGTGCTCGACTTCTGGGAACAGCAGTAGGCGGGCAACGTCCGCTCAAATCGACGCGCGGCGGCATTGTGCACAGACAGCTTTGAATCCCGTATCGGATTCCATCGCTTCGCAGCCACGTTGTGATTCATGCCAGACTTGTTTCCGGCCGACCTAGAATCGGCCGATTCGGAATAGATCGATATTCAGCGGCGATGTCTTTCCCATCACAAGATCGCGCGCGATCTCACCTAGCACGCTGGTGAACTTGAAGCCGTGCCCGGAAAGCCCCGCAATCACGGTGACACGTGGATGGTCCGCCAACTGGTCCATCACAAAATGCTCATCCGGCGTCGTCGTATAGTAACACTTGGCTTGCGACAACAGCGTTTGACTAACCCCCGGCATGTAGTCGCGCAAATAGTTCTCGACGAGTTGTCGATCTTCGGCATCTTCCGTGCCTTCATCGCTGGGTCCGGAAATCACGGGACCGCCGCTGTGCCGAGCGACCTTCACGCCCGAATCGCCCAATGCGGGAAAGCCGTAGAAGAATCCGTAGGGTGTCTCGTGAAAGAAGCAGGGAAACCCATCCGATACAGCGAGTCCTGGGCCTGCGGGCTGGTACCAGTACTGTTGTTTCAACAGGATTTGTAATGGAGAGGAGAGGCGGTCAACAAGCAGATGACTCCACGGTCCTCCCGCGATCAATAGCCGCGCCGCGTGATGCTTGCCACGCTCGGTCGTGACCTCCACACCATCTCCCACACTTTCCCAGGACTTCACGGCATCACCATGCAACAGAGTTGCCCCCGCTTTGGTCGCCAGTTGAAGATGGGCTTCAACACAGGCTTCGACCTTCAAGAACCCTGCGTCCTTTTCGATGACTGCCTGCCAGTCTTCTTCGCCGCCCATCGCCGGCCAACGACGGATCACTTCGTTGGCATGCAAATGCTCAATTGACAACTCATGCTCTTTCGCACTCCGTAGGATGCCCGGAATCACCACACCGTCGCTCGGTCCCATTTCGACGAGGCCCGTCCGAAAGAAGAGCTTGTTGCGTGACTCGGTTTCTAACTCTTCCCACAACTCGTAGGCGCGACGTAGCAGTGGCACATAGCTAGGATGCTCGAAATAGGCCTGTCGAATGACTCGTGTCTTGCCGTGCGAACTTCCGCGATCGTGAGCCGGCGGGTATTGATCGATCCCCAGAACTCGAACACCCGCCTTGGCCAAGTGCATCGCAGCTGAACTGCCCACACCTCCGACGCCGACCACAATCACATCCCAACTTGCCATTTCATGCCTCCTCCTCGCAACGCTTCGCACCATGCAACACGTGATCGACAAACAAAATAGCACACCCGAAGCGTCTCAAACGCGTATTTGCCCCAACGCCGCGCCTCCTCTGCTTCGAGAATGAGCCTGTATAGGTTTGCGGGCTGGGTAATGATTACTTCGTGATCCTAGCGCGATTTCATGGCAGGAAGAGTTGATCAGAACCAACGAAAGTCTTTGGTCACTCTACCGCAGTTCGGGCGCGATATACTCGGTTCCCAACTTAACGGACCCACACATGGTGCCAATCGACGTCTCCAATCCAAGCGATCACCCCGCGGTCAAACGTGCCGGGATGGCCCATCCGTTGGCGGCGTGTTGGCTGATTGCATCCGTTGCGGCATTAGCGACCTTCATCTTTGCGTCCGAGAACCAGACCACCAAGACTTCGTCTCGTCTAGCGCTCCCCAATCCCCCCACGATCACACCGCCGCTCGTCGAGCCCGAACCACCTCCGCGTGACGTGCTGCGTGCGAAGTTCTTCGATCAACACGTCGTTCCGGCGATTGAAGAGACGGATGCACTGAATCGCGAGGCTGCCGAGCGATGTGTCGTCCGCTTGGCACGAGTCATTGATCGCTATCGACAACAAGTGGTCCCGTTTGTCGAGGACCTCACGAGTATCTCGACGCGACTTGGCATCATGAAACGTATGCCGGGCGGTTGGTGGTCGGAAGACGGACGTGTCGAAACGTATGTCGCAGAAAAGTTCGAAGCCCATCTATTTTCGGAACAGTCACTGATGCGTGATGTGGCCGAAGTCTTGGAGCAGTTTCGAGTTGAGGTCGACATCAACCAAAAACGTATGTTGGCGAGCGTCCAGGCTTCGCTCGACACCGCCGATCTTCCAGAGGTTTCCGTCGAAGAATACGAGCGTTTCTTCGCTTCCGTCGCGAAACAGTTGAGCAGTTACTCGGCCGAACAGGGTCGATCCAGCGTCTACAATGCAGTCACCGTTTTGGTGATCAGCGAGGCAGGCAGCTATGCCGCGATCACGATCGTATCAGGACTGTTGGCGCGGTTCGGCGCAATGGCAGCGACCTCTGCCGTCGCTGCGGGCGGCGCCACGGCGGGGGCGAGCGCGGCAGGTGCCGGCGGTGGAAGCTTGGCAGGCCCCGTGGGAACAGCGGTCGGACTCGGCGTAGGATTGGTCATCGGTCTAGCCATCGATTGGTGGATGACGGAGAGATTCGAGGACGAACTCACACTGCAAATGAGTGATTACCTCGACACACTTGAGGAGACGATTCTCTACGGAGCTCCCTCATCCCAGGACTCCGACAGCACGGAGACAACGCAAGGCATTTCTGACGCACTGCCACTGGTTTGCGACCAACTAAAACTCGCCTACCGCGAACGCTTTTTCGAACAGATCGTATTAGTGGAACCTTCATCATGAGACACCTCATTTGCGCGTTCATTCTCTCGGGCTCGATGTTGGCATCTCTACCAATGCCAGCGGAGGCATTCACTGTTCCTGCGGTTGCGACCTCGATTGGCAAAGCAATCCTCAAGTTCTTTGGCAAAGAGGGCGGTGAACAGGCGACCGAATACTTGTCCCGAAAAGGGGGGCAAGAAGTCATGGAACGTGTCGCCGCGTCGGCCGCGAAGCAGGGTGGAGAAGAAGCGGTCGAGCAAGTCGCGAAGCTCACCGGGAAATATGGTCCCGAGGCGTTAGCGGCGCTCGACAACTCACCCTCGATCATGCCCGTCCTGCGTGCCCTTGATGAATTGCCCGAGTCGCAAATCAAGCCGGCTCTGACTCGACTGGCTGCCGGTCAACCTGGACGTGAGCTTGCCGAAGCCATTGGCAGGAATGGCGTTGCGGCCCTGAGAACTGAAATGCAACATCCTGGTGTCGGCTTGTTTTTCGTTCGCAGTCTTGGTGACGAAGGAGTCGAACTTGCCTCGAAGCTGAACGCGGATCAGGCAATCGTCGTGGCCAGACATACCGATGAGATCGCCAAGCTACCGGCCGCCCAACGAGCAGGCGTCCTCAAGCTACTCCGACAGGATACGGAACAGATGGTGGGTTTCATGGGGCGTTTCGTTGAGAAGAACCCTGGCAAAACTCTGTTCTCTGTGGCTGCGACCACGGTCATCCTAGCTCAGCCGGAGCGTATTCTTGGTGGGGATGAAATCGTTTTTGATGCGGACGGCAATCCTGTGGTCGTACGCAAAGGCGGGATCGCCGACCGAACGTTCGAAGCGGGCGGCGAAGTCGCATCCCATGTTTCCGAAAAATACGTGCGTCCGGTCTACCTGGCGGTTGTCTCGTTCGTTGGTGTCTTCACCGTGATGTGGCTCGGCTTGAAATACTGGCAGTTTCGTAAGCTCAGGCGTGCCACAAAATTGCTCAAGTAGCGTGCTACTGAGAACGGATCTGGTCCATCAACTCCAAGTTGAGTGGTATGTCCATATTCAGGCGGGCGACGATCGTCTCATCACTCTGGCATCCACATGGGGCCGCCCTTGCCACTTCAAACGAGGGCTCGGAAGCCGTCTGCGCCATGATCGCGCGGATCGCCTTCTCCATGCCGGACTCGTCTCGAAGACGGTATCGCAAGACGAAGATCATCCGCATGAGTGGAAGCGGATCGCGCCCACGACGCACGTACTCGTCCAATCCGCGACGAAAACGTTTCGCATCAAACGACTTCCAACTAATGGGGTCTTGATG
>JBPCVD010000220.1:0-8106 GCA_051010815.1 Rubripirellula sp. | reverse complement strand
ACCCTGCCGCAACACGAGGGACGTTTCCGACAATCGAATGTCTCTCGCTCGACATCTCCGAAACGACCTCTTCGGTCACCACGATTCCCGTGTGAATACCAATGCGGAAATCAATGACCAAACCTTGTGTTTTGGCCGACCGCTCCTGCAGTCGAAGGATTTCGGAACGAATTTGAAGTGCGGCCAAGAGAGCCTGTCTGGCCGAGTCTTCTTGGGCCGTCGGGTATCCAAAGTAAACTTGGATCGAATCACCGGAGCTTCGAGCGAAGTGCCCGCCAAAGTGGGTCAGTACGCCGTCGGTGATCTGACGAATCCGTTGCACGACATTTCGCAACTCCTCGGGATCCAAGTCATCCACGTCGATGTCCGAATCATCCAAATCCAAGTACAGTGTCGTGATCTGACGCCGCTCGGCCTCATGCATCCGACTGCCGCTGCGGGACATCGAGTCCTTCGAAGCGGTTCCGCTAAGCTCGTCCTTCGCATTTGATTTTGCCGCGTTGGACGACACATTGCCCTCGAGCTCTTGGCCGACCAACTCCCGGAGTGCGACGGCCATGTCCGACGCCGTCGTGTAACGATCGCTAATTCGTTTCGACATTGCCTTGAGACAAACCCGCTCAAGGTCCAACGGAATCTCCGGGTCGATCTGACGCGGCGGTTGCGGTTCGTCCTCACGGATCTGACGCACCAACTCGTGCCTGCTGTTGGATCCAAAGGGCGGTTTCCTACACAGCAGACGATAAAGCATGACCCCCAAGCCATAGAGATCAGTTCTGCCATCAATGCGATGGGCTTTCCCCATCGCTTGCTCTGGAGACATGTACGCGAGCGTCCCGGCCACGGTCCCCGGACTTTCTCGATCCTCGTTCGCATCGCTGACCGCAAGCCCAAAATCGATCAAGACTGGCTCGTCATCGGAAACCATCACGACGTTACTTGGCTTGATGTCACGATGCACCGTGCCCTGCGCGTGAGCATGACCGAGCGCATCGGCCAGCCTTGCCGTGATCAAGGCGGCCTCGCGCCAACCAAATGATTTCGAAACCATCCAGTCGGCCAGCGTCAGTCCTTTCAGGTAATCAGAAACGATGTAACAGCGTCCATCAAATTCGCTGACGTCAAACACAGTCACAATGCCGGGATGGCGAAGTTGTGCCAGGCGACGGGCTTCTTCAAAGAACTTGTCGAGCCCCACACCCGATAGAACTCGATTCGGGACTTTGATCGCAACGTTTCGTTTCAGGGTGTCGTCGAATCCGAGGTAGACCGTTCCAAAACCACCAGCACCAAGAATCCCATTGATCTTGAATCGACCAAGCTGTGCCGGAACGTCTGGGATCTTTTCCGTGCGCACCTTCGCGCGGTGTTGGGGTTCTGAATCAACCGCATCATCGGAAAGGGACTCGTCTCGAAACTCGACCGTGTTTTCGAGGTGCTTACTCTCGGACCTCGAATCCACCTCACTATTGAGCGGAGGCGCGGGTGCATCGGGTTTGTCCTTTTGAGTATTTGACTCCGGGCCTTGGACCGTCTCCCCGTCCGCGTCGTTTCGCATTCTCGACTCTCACGCTGTTGATCACGACATGTGCCTCTCGCCGGACCAGGACACCTTCGCGCGAACGAAGTTGGATGAGTCGATCCGGGCGACGACGGTGCCCGCCTTGAAATGTCGCGAATGGAGTTTACCCCCCCACGCCAATGGTGTCTCAACCGCGTCAACGAATTCGGTTGTCAATGCAAACCAATCTCGTAATCGCTTCCCTTCGTATCGCTTTGTATCGAGATCCACGACGAACAAGCCAAGACTGCTCGCGTAATCCCGATGCCAGCCCAGGCGTCTTCGCTGGGAAACGACTGAACGAACGGAGCAAAGCAATGCCAGTGCACACGCGCACACGCATCGTACTGAATTCTCAACGCTGAACGTGCATGTCACCGACACGATCGCTGCGTCTTATTCCCGATCGTGGCACAGATTGGTGGGATCATGAGCGTTCGTGTCCAAAATCTGCGTTTTCATGACCCTATCTTGAGTCGAAGGCGGTACAGTCTTCCCTCTTCTCTTCATTTGGGCGGCACGGTCTGGCCACCCTCTCTCATTGCAACGGTAACGGAATCATCGTCAGCACAATCTCTCGGTCAGGATTCCTGACACGGCTCGTTGGACGGTACGGCCTCATCTCGGCCTGCTTCTTCGGCCAGGCATTCATCGTGTGCCATGCGCAGACGCGACAGATGGCTGCGCAACCTGCACCAGCGCCGACGCAAGTCGTCCTGCGCAGTCGAACTGCGATTCAAACCCGGTCACCCGAACCGCTCAAGGGCATCGATCTCAGTGGAAGATTGAGGCGGCTGGGTGAGTGTGGCGACACCAAAGGGGTCGTCGTTACCTTCTTGTCGACTCAATGCCCGATCAGCAACGGCTATCTGCCGCGGCTGAATGAACTGGCAAAGCAATACAGTCCGCTTGGAATCGAGTTTTATGGAGTCGTCTCGGATCCGTCGGTGAGTTGCTCTGCGGCGACCTCCCACCGCCAAGCTTATGACATACGCTTTCCAGTGCTATTCGATGGATCGGGGGAATTGCGTCTCGCGTTGTCGCCAACCCACACGCCGCAGACCTTCGTCCTGAACAGTGCCGGGAGAAAGCTCTACAGCGGAGCCATCGACGATCGTTACATGAGGGTCGGACAAAAGAAGGACGTCGCCGCGATCGACTACTTGGAAGACGCAATCAATTCGGTCGTCAACGGCAACGCGATCGCACGTCCCATCACCAAACCCGTTGGCTGCTTGCTGGAAGATCCGCCCAACAAGATACAAACCGGTGACGTGACTTACACGCGAGACATCGCACCAATCATCCAAGCGAACTGCAGCTCCTGTCACCGACCAGGACAGTCCGCGCCGTTTCCCCTGCTGACCTACGACGACGTCAGTGGGCATGCGAACCAGATTCTTGAAGTCACGCATTCGCGTTTCATGCCTCCCTGGAAACCGGCTCCAGGATTCACTCGGTTTCTCGACGAACTGCGTCTATCGAAACATGAACTTTCGCTCTTAAAGAGTTGGGTGGACTCGGGCAAGCCACAGGGCGATTCATCCGACTTACCGGCACCAGTCAAGTACGCCGATGGCTGGAAACTCGGTCAGCCCGACCTGGTACTTTCCATGCAGGACCTGTTTCCAATTCCCGCTCGCGGTCCGGACATTCGCCAATACTTTGTCATTCCGACCGGAATCGTCGAGGACCGACTGATCGCTGCCATTGAGTTTCGTCCCGGCACGCCTCAGGCAGTTCATCATGCCAGCTTCTTTCTTGACACTCATCACTCTGGTCGCAAACTGGATCAAGCGGACCCAAGTCCTGGCTATGAAGGTTTTGGCGGACCGCGATTCGAGTCCCAAGGTACGCTTAGCAGTTGGTTTCCCGGGATGACGCCACGTCGACTTCCAACCGGAATGGGACGGCTCTTCCCTGCCGGCAGCGACATCGTTGCCGAATTGCATTACGTCACGACCGGAAAACCAGAGCAGGATCGCTCGACCATCGGACTGCACTTCGCACGTAGTTCCGCAAAACAGGTCGTCGTCGAAGTCCAGGTTGGTAACAAGAAGATCAACATCCCTGGTGGAGCGGAACGACATCTTGAGCGGGCGATGTATCGCCTCCCCGTCGACACCACCCTGCTAGACATGGTTCCGCACATGCATGTATTGGGTCGTGAAATGAAGGTCTGGACGCGGTCACCCGATGGATCGACAACACCACTGATGTGGATCAAAGACTGGGACTTCAACTGGCAAAGCCAATACTCCTTCGCGCAGCCGATTCATCTGAGCAAAGGTACGGAGTTGATTGTGGACGCTTGGTACGACAACTCTGCCAAGAACCCGCTCAATCCGAATTCGCCACCGAAGACGGTGCGCTGGGGTGACGACTCCACCGATGAGATGCTGCTGTGCCACTTCCAATGCACCTGCGAGACGATGGACGAACTGAACACGCTCGTGGACGATCAGACGCGATACATCTCCACCGCGCAGAAACGTTAGCCGCGGTCTAACACCGCTGCGAGAAGCTGTGATCCAAGCCAACGCGAACCCGGGTGTCGACACTATGCTACTTCGAACCGGTGCTTATGAAGTCAATAATCGAGGCTCCGCTGGTTTGACAGGGTCGAACGCTGCACACCGAGATTTGGCGAACTGCTTGCGAGTGTTTTCGACAGGCGATGGCGAGCGTCGCGATCAGTGCGACAACGCTTTGTCGAGCCAGCGGCGGATATTGAAGGACTCGAAGCAGTGCTTCATCTTGCCGGAGATGAATCGCCTGATGATGTCGCGAGCCTCTCCGGGATCGGTCACGTTGTGCTCGATCATGTAGGCCGAAACAACGATCCAATAGGAAATCTCGCGATTGGGCTGACCGCCGCGGACCAAACCCGCCTCCCACTGCTCATAATTTGGATAGAGCAGATGACCGCAATGGTCAAACGTGAAGTGACAAAGTCGCTCCTGGTCATCGGTCAGTACGCTCGAGACCTGTTCCAGCGGTCTCGAATCTTGGGTGTGGGTAGCCATGTCGCTGTCTCCAAATCAATATTTCACTCAGATCGAGTGATGGGTTACGGAGGTTTCGCGCCGCGCGCTTGCGGCATGATAGGCACCGCGTCAATTGCGACCGCGATCCGCAGTACGCTCTCACCAGATCACCACGGAAGTTTGGCTGGGTGACTGCGTAGCCGTCACCAATCCCAAACCTCTCAGAGAATCCATAGACCTTTCCGAGAACTCGCAGACTCGCGCAAAGAATTCGCTCAGAAACAGTCTCTGTTTCAGCCTGCGGTCGACCGAGGTGCGACATCTTTCGTTGTGCCTGGTCTTTCGTTGCCCGTCGGTGGTACGAAACCAGTCGCCGGAATGTTTTTAGGCGGCGCGGCGATAGACGATTCCCGAGCGGTCACGCCCGGTGGAATCGATGGCCCCCGTTTTCCGTAACACATAGGCGATGTGCTGTGCATTCCATCTCGGTCGATCAATCAGCGTCGCCAGATCGGCAGTGTTGAAATCTTCGGTCCCCGGCGGGAGTGCCAATAGATTGAACAGATCGATCGGTTCACGCAGTTCAATCGAATCTTCGATCGATTCGAGTTTGACATCACCGACGGTGTAATCTTTTCGCCATCGCCGGCGACGTTTCTTGGCGGGAACCCGCAACTGCTCGATGTGAATCAGGGGGACTTCCAGCACTAAGTTCGGATGCGGGAAGACGCGTGTGAAGTAGATCAACTCGTCGAACACATCCAGCACGCTCCCACGTTTGGGGCTCATCCGACGCGAGGTGACCGTCTCACCCATCTTCTTGGCCTTGGCGATGCGGGTCCGCAACACGACTGGCTTGACCACACGAAGCGGATGACGTTTCAACAGGTTGCGACACTTATCGCGAATTGCCGACAACGACGCACATTGCACTTCGATCAACTCGTCATCGCGAATCGCATCGATACGGTAGCGTCCCATGACAACTTCGGTGCTCGCATCATCTTGCGCGTAACACCGTTTGAGTTGCTGATGAAGTGTGGTTTCCATGACCTACCTGGCGAGCTTCCTAACCGCTATCCGCAGGCGCGTCGGCTACTCCGGCTCGATGCCAAAGTCGCGGATCGTCGACAGCGTGACTAACTCAAGCCCTTTCTCTCGAAAGGCCTCTTCCCCTCCAGCGAGTCGATCAATGATCGCGATCACGCGTTCTACGACCAACCCATACGCCCGTGCCGCATCGACCGCTTTCAGTGCACTGCCGCCGCTGGTGATCACATCCTCGACGATCACCACACGTTGGCCAGAGCTCACAGGACCCTCGACCTGTTTGCCGGTGCCATGCCCTTTAGGTTCCTTGCGGACCATGAAACCCTTGAGCGGCAAGTCACGCTGGCCGGCCAAGGTGATGATCGAAGCTGTGATCGGGTCGGCACCAATGGCCATTCCGCCTACCGCCTCCGGCAAAGGCCCAGCAGCCTGCATTGCATCAAGCATGCCCTCGGCGATCACATTGGCACCCTGGGGATGCAGCGTGATGTTGCGGCAATCCAGATAGTAAGACGCCTTTTTTCCGCTAGCGAGTGTGAATTCGCCGCGCTGGAGTGCTTCGGAGCGGATCAGTTCTAGCAGCGCATCGCGGTCATACGACATCGTGAGTTCTCTTCATCGGAGAATTGGGGAAAGGAAACGAAATTCGATTCCCCCAAGTGTTACCGACGAATCGTAACCGATGAACCCTGGGACAAAATGCCATACAAATCGTCCGCATAGTCCGCCGCAAGGCTGATACAGCCTTTGGTGGTTGGGCTGCTGGTATTCGGGCTGCCGTGAATGCTGAGCTGACTGCCAAGATCGAGCCAAACTTCGCCGTAGGGATTCTCAGGACTGTCGGGTGAAACAGGCGATCCAGCAGCGTTGTAGAACGTCTTTGACGTCTGCTTGTCCTGGATCGTAAAAGTCCCCGGCTTGGGCACAGGGTCGCTGCCGACACCGATTGGAAAACGACCCGCGTACAGATCGCCTAGAAACAGCGTCAGTTCGTTCAATGTCAGATTGACCTCCGCCCGAAACGGTCCTCGCACGACTTTCAACTCTGTCCCCGGAAGAACCGTGACAGGGTCATCAATTTCGTTGATGTTGGCGAGCAATTGCCACGGAACCTCATAGCGTGCCGCAATCTCAACAAGCGTCTCGCTTTGCCCCACACGGTGTGGCTGCTCCAACAAGTGACGCTTGGAGTAGATGACGTCTCGAGCGAGCGGGTCCAAACGCGAAAGCAATTCGCTTCGTTGTTCGCCAGAGATATTCGGCGTGTTATAGAACAGGCTTAACGTCGACAGTGCATCCTGTCGTTTGTCTTCTGCGTATTGTTTGTCGGCAGCGCGAATCGCGTTCGCCAAACCGACGTTGGGTGAACTGGTTGACGCGGACGTCGCACCGCTGGGTGCCGTGGTGTCGAGTGCTGCGATGGGCGAAACAGCCTCGTTTCCACCCGGTGGTGTCGCGGGACTGGTTCCGCTGGCCAACGCGAGATCGGGATTGGGCAAGTTCACGCCACTGCTATCGAACGTGGTCCCAACACTACTGGGATCAGGCAGGTCGAAGGTGTTTCCAGTGGAGGGATAGCTTTGGCCGGCACCGGCAAGCGAGGCCCCTGCAACCGCAGATTGCGTCGCAGGCTCGGATGGCATTTGCGGCGAGATCGATGTCCCGGCGCTAGGGGTTCCTACCGCGGGCGTATCCGTGAGCGAGCGAGAGATGCCCCCATCACCAGCGGAAACTGTCAACGAATCAGTCGCGACAGCCGATGGCGGAAGCGCTTCCCCAGGCAGAGCGAGGTCTGCCAAATTCATGGCATCATCGTTGTAGCCAGGAGCAGCAGAGGAAGGCAGTGTTGTGGAAGTCCCGGAGCTGATGTCCAACGCACCGAGGGACTCCGGTAAACCAGCATCGATCGCCAGAGTACCTTCTTCATTGATCACCAACCTGTCCTGTACATCCGCCGGGAGCGGCTCAGGAGGTGTGGTGAGGGAAACGTAAGCACCATACATCACCGCCATCATCAACACGACAATTGCGGCGGTCTTCAGCGTTTGCACGACGGTCCTCCATGACGGACACGGAGAGCACCGGCCCATTGCATGTAACGCAAAATGATTCATCAGGGCGGATCTTCCACCCTCACTCGTCGAGGATGCTACCGGAATTCGCGGGAGCCAGGCCAGATCAGTTTGGACCAGGATCCTGAGAACGCGAATCGTCGGCGTCGGCCGACGCCTGAACGCTAGCAATCGATGTCGTCCAGGCAGGTGTTTGCCGCTGGAACACTACTAGATCGCTACTGCAGTTTGACGCGGCAGAGATAGCTATCCGCAGTGATGTAGAGCGTTTTCCCATCAGGACTAAACGTGCAATTGCTTGTCCGTCCTCCCGTGATCAAACGCCCCAGCAACTTCCCGGCCGGCGTGATGACGTAGATGCCGCCTGGGCCGCTTCCAAAAATCGTTCCATCCTTCGCCACGGCAAGTCCATCGGGAAGCCCTGGAAATTCCTCCA
>JBPCVD010000219.1:0-6751 GCA_051010815.1 Rubripirellula sp. | reverse complement strand
CGCCAGGACCGCTTGCACATCAAGCAGTACGAAGAGGAAACGAATCTACGCTTGACGTTGATGGTCGACCGCTCGGCCAGCATGGCTTATGGCGATGGGGAATCGAACAAATTCGACTACTCCGCGTCCATCGCCGCTTGTCTCGCCTACCTAGCGCTCAGACAAAAAGATGCGACGGGACTTTACACCTTCGATACTGCCGTGCGTGCGACCGTTCCGGCCAAGAGCAATCAACAACAACTGACCCGTATTCTGGCAATGTTGGAGTCGGTTGGCGCCGATGGCCGGACGGACCTGGTACGCGTCGCGAAACAGATCGCTCAGGGCATTCCGAAGCGTGGTTTGGTGTTGGTCATCTCTGATCTGCTCGGCGTCGACAATTTGATGGAAGGCTTGAGAGTGTTGCGTCAGCGTGGCCACGATGTCGCCCTGTTCCATGTGCTTCATGACGACGAGCTCGATTTCGAGTTCAACGGCGCCACGAAGTTTGAGGGGCTGGAGACTGACGACTTTCTCAATTGCAATCCCCGCGCACTTCGGGAAGGCTACCTCGAAGCGCTGGAGTCGTTCTTGGAGACGACGCGTCGATCTTGCGGTCGTCTGTCCATTGAATACATGCAGGTTCGCACCAGCGAACCGCTCGATGCCGTCTTGGCGAAGTTCTTGGCGACCCGCCAATCGTTGCCAAACCTAAAACGTTAAATCCTCTGACCTCGATCCCCGTTAGCGATCCACTTTGTTCCTGTACCCCGCCCTGACGCTCGGCTTTCTGTTTGTCGCGGTGCCGCTGTTGGTTCACTTGATCAACATGCTGCGTCACCGTCGACAGCCATGGGCTGCCATGGACTTTCTGCTGGCGAGTTACCGCAAGCAGAAAAAGTGGATTCGTTTAAGGCAGCTTCTGCTGTTGCTCTCCCGGCTCGCTGTCGCGGCGATCTTGATTTCGCTGTTGTGCGGTTGGACTGGTGGTGGGCAAATGCTGGGGGTTCTGGGCGGTCGCACGACGCATCATGTGGTCATCTTGGATGACAGCTATTCGATGGGTGATGAGAGTCTCGGTCCGAGTGTGCGTCGAGCTGCCACGGCTGATCCGTCATCAAGCGGAACCGCGGGCAATTCGTTCACGGCTTACGGTCGGTCGTTGCAGGCACTGCAGGATCTGACACGACGACTTGCCAACAGCGATGGCAATCACCAGCTGACCGTGATGCGGTCGAGTCGCGCTGCGATGGCAACGCGTGGGGGCAGCGAATCCGGGGACGCCGCTGCCGACCTTTCTGCTCAAACGATCACGTCGGACGCCAGGCTGATCAATCGTGTCATGGCGACGATGGCTTCCCCCATTCGGACCGATTTGGTCCCCGCGTTAGATCTGGCAACGGAGCTGATCAATACCACGCCTGCTGATGACAAATTCCTCTACATCGCCAGTGACTTTCGCGAGCGTGATTGGGGATCGCCCGAAAGACTCGCCGAGTCGTTGCGACAGGCGTCCACGGACGTTGCGATTCGCATGATCGACTGCGCCGCGCAGCCGTCGCCAAACCTTGCCATCACAGACGTCTCGCCCGCTCCTGATGTCTGGGTCGCAGGCGTGCCGGTGGTCATTAGCGTGACCGTTCGCAACTACAGCCAAACGTTGGCGCAAAACGTCCCCATCACCAGCCGCGTGATTCGGTATTCGGATGCGTTGCAGCTAGCCGATCCAACGCTCGCTTTCAGCGGTGATGTTGAATCGCTACCGGCGCTTGTGATCGAATCACTGCCCGCGGGCGCCGAGATCACGAAGTCCTTTCAGGTCTTCGTGACCGAAACCGGCACCCATGCCATCGAAGTTTCATTGCCCGATGACGCGCTGCCCATCGACAACATTCGTTCGTGCACGCTTCCGCTGTCCGACGTGGAAAAAGTGCTCGTGATTGACGGCGACAACGATGCACGTGGCGCCTATCACATCGCCTCGGTGTTGAATCCTGGAAGCCAAGTGCGAATTGGTGCGGTTCCTGACATCCAACCTCCCTCGTTTCTTCGCTCGGCAACGCTCGAGACTCTTTCGCCATACCGAGCGATTTATTTGATCGACGTGCCAGAAATTGGTGAGAACGCTGCCGATGCACTCTCTCAATATGTCGAACGCGGCGGAGGTCTGGCGTGGTTCCTCGGTACCGAAGTCAGCAAAGATTCCTACAACTCGTCGCTGATGGCGCAGGATCGAAATCTATTGCCAGCGTTGCTCGAGGAATCGAAAGAGCTCACGCGGTCGGAAGACGCTGCCGCGGGTGACGTGCAGTTTGGAGAAAAATCACCTTTATTGGCTCCGCTCAGTGCTGCGGGGGATGCTGCTTTTTCGTTGGTTGGCGTTTCGCGTTCGTGGCAGCTTGAGACACCCGCTTTGAACGATGTCGATCAGGGCGACCAGCCGCGCGTTCGCAACGTCCTGCTGAGAAGCGACGGCTTGCCGCTGGTGACACAACATGATGTGGGTCGGGGGCGAATCGTGACGGCCATGATCGGGCTTGATGGGGCGTGGACGAATTGGCCCGGTGATCCGACCTTTGTGGTCTTCATGCTGCAGACCAATGCGTTCCTTTGGAGCGGTGCCGCCCCAGAGACGCATCGCTTCGTCGATAGCGAACTGCTTCGACGGTTGCCGGTCGATGCCTACACCGGACAAGCGTCGTACCTGCCGGCGAACAATGAACCACCCCGAATTCCGGTCGAGATGGAAGCAGTTCGTATCGAACCTGAGTCAGCGGCCGATGAACCGTACTTCTTGATCGGCGCGGATCCGAACGAATTGGTAATCGAAGGCGAAGAGAACGTTGCGGAGATTTTGCATCCCGGAATTTCCGAGTGGAGTCTGACGCGGGCGGACGGCAGCGGCCAAGTTGTACCGGTGGCTTCGATCATTCGCGTGGGCGAAGGTGATTTGTCGAGAGCCGACCCGGCCTCCATTCAACAACAGCTCTTGCCGTTGGAGGTGAAGTTTGTCAGCAGTTCCGTTTGGAGCGAGGAGAACCGCACGGCGGGAAGTTCTACTTTGACGTTACTTTTACTCGGGCTATTGGGAATCGTTCTGGCAGCGGAGCAAGCATTGGCTTATTGGGCCAGTTACCACTCCTCTGCGAAATCACAAGCATCGCACGCCACTCCTTCTTTGGGAGGCCAACGATGAACGAGAGCGGACCGATGGCTGGCAACACAAGCCAAATCGTTTATGAGTTTGCCCGCGCCACGATGCTGGAAGGCTGGTGGGTATGGGTGTTGATGATCGGCGCCCTTGCGGCACTGATCTACGTCTGCGTGCGATGCTACCGCCGCGATGTGGACGAATTGCCCGCGCCAATTCGGCTTGGCCTGATCACCATGCGGCTGGCGACGATTCTGGCACTGGTCTTCTTCTTTTTCGATTTGCAGCGTCGCACCCAAAGGTTAGTGACCCGACCGAGTGAAGTCGCAGTGCTTGTCGACACGAGTCAGAGCATGTCGCTTCCCACGGGAACGCAAACAGGTTCGGCGAGTCGAAGTGAACGCGTCCAGCAGATGTTGGAGCAGAGCGACTTGCTAGAGAAGCTTTCGTCCGAACACCGTGTGAGCGTCTACGGCTTCGGGGACCAGTCCGAGCCTCGGCTCATCGAAACGATTGGTGGGCAGCTCGACGTGGATGCGGAAGAGACTGCAAACGCGCCGGATGAGAAAGGCTCGGACACGGCCATTCTCGGCGTACTGCTGATTGTGATCGGCGTGCTGCTGGCCGCCGTTTCTTTGATGATTGGAGCCGCAGGTCGCGGCACCGTGGTTGGATGGTGGATTGTGGCCAGCCTCGCCACCTTGATTCCAGGCATGATTTGTTTGGGCAGCGTCTACAGCGTCCGAACCAACCAGTCTCTCGCACAAATTCTTGGACAAAACGCGACGTCTTCGGACGAGTCAGGCGAAGATTCGCCTGACGGGGGTGAGTTGCCGCCCGAAATTCGAGTCGTTGACTGGGGCGACGAAATTGCCGCCTCCGCGGCGCAAAGTCGAATCGGAGACGCGATTCGCAACGTACTTGCGGATCACGACCCAGCCACGCTTGCCGGGATCGTTCTGGTTTCCGACGGTCAGAGTAATGGTGGAACGGACGTCAACGTGGCGGTGGCGTCGGCCCGACGAAGTGAAGTGGCTGTTTATCCCGTCGGTTTGGGTAGCAGTGACGCTCCCACGAATGTTCGGATTGTCGATCTCGACGCGCCGCGACGTGTTTATCCAGGGGACAAGTTCGCCGTCAGCGCTGTGCTACAAGCGAGTGGATCGATGCCCTTGGAGGTGGAGGTGCAATTGCTCGATGGTCTCGATTCGGAACCGGGCGATAAGGAGCCAACCACTGTCGATGGCAAGATCACACCTCCCGGCTCGGTCGTCGATTCGCAGAAAGTCAGAGTCAAGAACGATGGTACGCTGACGGGCATCCGGTTCGAGCTCGAACCAGAATCGGTAGGACGTCGCCGGTTGGCCGTTCGGTTGGTCGCGCCACCGGGTGATCGCAATGATCGGGATGATATCCGTGACGCGCGGTACGAAGTGGTGTCGAGAAAACTGAGGGTGATGGCGATTGCGGGAGGCCCAACTCGCGAGTATCGGTTTGTTCGGAACCTGTTGTTCCGTGACAATTCCATCGAGTTGGACGCGTGGCTGCAGACGGGACAGCCTGGCATGAGTCAGGATGCGGACCGCGTACTCGATTCGTTTCCGACGACCGCTGAAGAGCTGTTTCAATATGATGCGATCGCACTGTTTGATCCTGACTGGACGGCACTCGATGCATCGCAGCTCGATTTGCTCGATCGGTGGCTGACGCAGCAGGCTGGCGGCATGATCATCGTCGCCGGTCCTGTGTATCACCCGCAGTGGAGTCGCCGTCGCACCGATCCTCGCGTGTCGCGCATAGCAGGGTTCTTTCCGGTCAATCTCTCTACTCGTTCGCCTTTGGTCGCCAGTGGCCGACAGGGTGGCGAACTCGCGTGGCCGTTGGATTTCACTCCGGAAGCGCGGCGAGCAGAATTCCTGTGGATTGCAGATGATCCTGAGACGAGCTTTGAGGTTTGGGACGAATTCGAGGGGGTCTACGATTACGTCGACGCCAAGAGTGCGAAAGCGGGTGCGAAGGTTTACGCGTTGTTCTCCGATCCGACCACGGAGGTTGGTGGGACCTTGCCGGTCTACCTTGCATCTCAGTTTTACGGCGCCGGCCGCGTCTACTTTCAAGGCAGTGGCGAGATGTGGCGTTTGCGAGGCGAGAGCGACTCCTACTTCGACAACTATTACACAAAACTGATCCGCTGGGTCAGCGAGGGGCGTCTGCTGCGTGATAGCACGCGGGGCGTTCTGCTGGTCGACACCTCCAAGGCGATGGTGGGTGATACGATCACCGTCCGCGCGGTCCTCAGTGACGAGCAGTTCGAACCGCTCGACGTTCCCGAAGTGCCCGCCAAGCTGTTGGCACCTGGGGGAAGAATCGAAGATTTGCGTTTGCTGCCACTCAAAGGCGAGCCCAAGGCCGGGACGTATGGTGGGCGATTCGTCGTTCGCGAAGCGGGAAGCTACGAGATTCGATTGACACTTGGGGATGCCCTTGATGAACAGGTGCTCCGACAAAGTGTTCAGGTTCGTCTTCCCACGATCGAATTGGAACGGCCACGCCGCAACGACGCTGACATGCAACAGTACGCTTCGATGACCGGTGGAAAGTACATTCCTGTCGACGATTCCACTCCCGACACATCGATAGAGAAACAACTCGTATCGCTGCTGCGGCCCCAACCACAAACGACGATTCTGCCAGGAACGCCAGACGTCGATTTTTCACAGCGCCGAAACCTTGTTCTCATGTGGCTCATCGCAACGCTGCTCACGATGGAGTGGGTCACGCGGCGACTGCATCGGTTGGCATGACGCTGGAAGCCGTCGACGTGCCAAGGGCCGGTTAAACTTCTTTCCGTTCGACCTCCCCGCCGGAGCTTCTCATGCACATCTTTCGACGACTGCCTGTTCTTCTCTTTTGTTTCCTACTCGGTACGTCAGCGCTGCTGTCCCCAGCGCACAGCCAGGATGCGGCCCCCACCGTCTCCGAGCCCTCTGCGAGTCCCGGTGCGGGGACTGATTCTGGCACGCCGGCATTTGCCTCGACGAGATGGTTCAAAATTCATCTTGATTCCAAGGCAACGATGAAGATTCAGGGCCAAACCCAGCAGATCGACGCGGATACCACGGTCGGCTACCACCGCGATTCAACCGCGAACGACAAGCAGGTTGAGGTTGGGCTCGACGCCATCAACGTCAAAGCGAGCGTCAACGGGCAGGTGCAAATCGATAGCTTCCAGTCCAAGGACCAACTGACAGTGGTCCAGGGCGATCAGTCGGAGACCGTGTTGGCCAAGGACGCGGAGGCTGATCTGAAGGAAATATTGAGTGACACGTTCGAGCATTTAGCTTGTCGTCTTACGACCGATGAACAAGGTGAGGTCGTGAGCAATGAATCGCTGCTGAGACCGGGTGCGCAATCCATCCAGGAACAAGGCATTGTGGCCAACATTTTGTTCTTCCATGCTCCTTTCTCGGCAGGCAAAGAGAGCTGGAAGAGTACGCGAGAGTTGAGCATGGGCAATGGCGGATTCGTAAAGGGCGAATTGACGTACACGCCAGCCTCGAAATCAGGCACCGTTCATGTTGTGAATGTCTCCGGTAAGCTGAAGAATCCCTTGTTCCAGCC
>JBPCVD010000218.1:0-13746 GCA_051010815.1 Rubripirellula sp. | reverse complement strand
ATACCAGACGTTGACCTACGACGACGCAATGAGCGAGCGGGCCAGGAATGAGGCTGCCGCAAAGGTCGATCCTGTGATGACTCCCTACCGCGTCGGCGCCTCCACATTGGCCGATGCGGGATCACCCCTTGCTGCGGAGCAGCTGGTGCTGCTGAAGCGTGAGTGGGAGGTGATGACGGAGCAGATGCACTTCAGTGACCAACTGGCTCGCACCGTTGCTTATGCAGGGATGATCAGCGCGCTTTACTTGCTTTGCGGTTCGTACATTTTCTTTGTCGATGACCGTCGTCTGCTGCTCGATCGCTGGAAACTGGCCAAGCTGCTGACGCTGATGGTGGCCGCTATCGCATTGGGTTACTTTGCGGCCAAGGATCAATGGCGTGGCGAACTGATTCCACTGGTACTCGCCTCGATCATTGCGGCAGTGGTGTACGGGCGCGAACTCGGACTGCTCTTGATGGCAGCGGCGAGCCTCAGCCTGACTCTGTTCTTGGGCGCAGGACTTCCCGAACTGGTGATGATGACGGCTGCGTGCACGAGTTGCACTTTGCTGTTGGGAAGAATCCGCAGCCGATCGCACCTCCTTTATGTCGGCGCGATCTCTGCCATGATCACGATCCTGACGGTAGTGGGCGTCGGCATCGTGGCTGGGCAAACGCTCTCGGGAAGCGAGTCGGGCAGTGAACTGGAACCGCTCTATCGTGGCCCGATTTTTGACATCGTCATCGTAGGATTGATCCGCGATGCGTTTTGGGCTGGCTTCTGCATCTTGGTTTCCGCCACCGCCATGACGGGTCTGTTGCCGCTGGTAGAGAAGACATTCGGAGTGCAAACGGACCTCAGCCTGCTTGAACTCGGTGATGCCAGCCATCCACTGCTTCGGCGATTAGCGCAGCGGGCGCCGGGAACCTACAACCACTCGATCAATGTTGCCTCGATCGCCGAGGCGGCCGCCGACGAAATTGGCGCCAATGGTTTGCTCGTCCGTGTGGGAGCGTACTTCCACGACATCGGCAAAATGTTCAAACCGGAATACTTCATTGAAAATCAATCGGCTGGCGTCAATCAGCACGACTCGCTTCAACCGGCAATGAGCACGCTGGTCATCATTGCCCACGTCAAAGACGGAGCTGATTTGGCTCGCAGCCACCATCTGCCCGAACCCATCATCGACTTCATCCTCCAGCATCATGGAACGACGCTGGTCGAATACTTCTACCGGGAAGCGGCAAGACGCAGCGAAGAAGATCCCAATGCAGACAGCGTCAGCGATAAGGACTTCCGCTACCCTGGCCCCAAACCGCAGACGCTCGAAGCTGCCGTGATGATGCTGGCCGACACCGTTGAAAGTGCCAGTCGAACTCTCGTCGACCCAACGCCATCGCGCATCCAGGGGCTCGTCGATTCGATCGCTCAGAAGAAAATGGGTGATGGCCAGTTCGACGAATGTGGGCTCACCTTCCGCCAACTCGACCGTATTCGTCGCAGTCTCGTCAAATCCCTTACCGCGATTTATCACGCACGTGTCAAATATCCTGGACAACAGTCTGCCTGATCCCGATGGCGATGCGTTGTTACTAACAGAAATCATTGTGGACGAGGATGTGGCCTGCCCAGTCTCGCCGGCGCGTCTACAACAAGCCGCAACGTTGGCAGCCGCCAGCCGAGGATTTGACCGAGGCGAGATTTGCGTGCGTGTCACGAACGATTCGCGAATTCACGAAATCAATCGTGACCATCTGGGACATGACTACCCAACGGATGTGATTAGCTTTTCCTATCGCGCGATGCTTCCATCCATCGAGGGAGAACTCGTTGTCAGCGTCGATACAGCGCGTCAACGAGCGGCGGAGTTGGGATGGTCGCTACACAACGAACTGATGCTTTATGTGGTGCACGGCACGCTGCACATTGCGGGAATGGACGATATCGACCACCTCGACCGAACTGCCATGCGTCAGTACGAACGGAAGGTGATGAAGGAACTTGGGATTGACGAGATCGAGCGTTTCGCCGCTGATATCGATCCGACCATGATCGATTCGACTGCCCAAGAGGGGTCGGAATGAGCGACGCATTCGTTTGGTGGTCGCTATCGTTGATTGGATTCGCCCTCAGCAGCATCGGAGGTCTCGGCGGTGAATTGCTGGATCGTTTCGCCGGACGTCACTTGGAGGCATATTGCCGCCTGCGTCAAAACCGTGATCGATTCGGCGCAGTGCTCGATCAGCAAGATGCCGCGATTCGAGGCAGCGAATATCTGCGGATGATCGGGACTGCCCTGTTTCTCATCGCCGGAACTGCCACGATCTTCGTCGACGACAACGACCCCTCACCAAGTCGTTTGGTCCTCTGGGGTCTTTGCGCCGGCGGACTGATGATGATGGTTCACGTCTGGTTGCCCGTTGCGGTCACGCGTTTCGCATCAACGCCTGTGCTGTACCACACATGGCCGTTCTGGCGTTCGCTTTCCTCGATCATGAGTCCGTTGTCCGCACCGGGTGAACTGGTGGAATTGGTAACCCGTCGCATTACCGGCACCGAGGAGCACGCCGATGAAGACGAAGAACAACTGGAAGACGAAATTCGCACGATCGTCGCCGCAGGCACGCGGGAAGGCATCTTCGGTCCCGGCGTTCGCGAGATGATTCAAGGCGTGATGACACTCCATGAAGACACCGTGGGTCACATCATGACGCCCAGTGGTGACGTTGACGCGATCGACGTCAGTTGGGATTGGAGCAAGACACTGGATCACATCGTGGATGCTGGTCGCACGCGTTTTCCGGTTTACGAGGGAACGCTAGACACTGTCATCGGCGTTCTCTATGTCAAGGACTTGCTGTCGTTCCTGTCGAGCGGCCAGGCTCCCGACAAGCCGCTCACTGATATCATGCGACGAGCTTGGACCGTTCCCATCGATCGCAGTGTCGAACTCATCTTGCGGGAATTCCTTCACAGCCGTAGTCACATGGCAATCGTCATCGACGAATTTCAGCAGACCGCTGGCGTCGTCACGATTGAAGATGTGCTAGAAGAGATCGTCGGAGAAATCGTTGATGAATCGGACGAAGAAGAGGAATTCGGGATCGAGGTCATCGACAAGGAAACGGTGAAAGTCGACGGTCGAGTGATGATGGATGATCTGAACGAAGTGGCCAATTGGAGTCTCCCGGAAAGTGACGACTACGAGACGATTGCGGGATACGTCTTGTTTCATACCGGCGCGATCCCCGAGGCTGGCGAGCGGTTGCAAATCGACAACAACGAGATCGAGATTCTGAAAGCAACGAACCGGAAAATCGAGTCGATGCGTATTCACCAGACCGATCAACCCGATCAAAAAGCGGGTTAGCGTCTCGACACGTCCTCGACGGTCCGGGGTAAGCACAGGCTACCCAGTCGTCTACGTCGGCAATCGCGACGATTTGACAACGTGATTCGGGCGTTTGACGCGTGGACGACTGATTGTCCCTAAGTTTCCACGCCGCTAAACTGCAGGGGTTCGAGTGTCGCCATCACCGAACCTTGCCCGACGCCTGCGAAATCGCAAAAAACGGCGAAAACGAGCAATCACTCCCGCCAAATTTTCCTTTGGAATTGCAGATGAGCCCGACAGCCAACCTTGAAGTTCAGGAAACCGATACTGTCAAGCTAATCTATGGCGGCCAAGAAATCGAATTGCCGGTGGTAGAGGGCTCCGAAGGTGAGCGCGCAATCGACATCAGCCGGCTACGAAGCCAAACGGGACTCATCACCCTCGATGAAGGTTTCGTGAATACGGGAAGTACCCGAAGCGCCATCACGTTTCTCAATGGCGAAAAAGGAATTCTCCGCTACCGCGGCTATCCTATCGAGCAACTGGCGGCCAAATCTGATTTTATCGAAACGGCCTACCTGCTGATTTTCGGCGAACTACCGACGATCAAGCAAGCGGAGGATTTTCGCGCCGGGATCCGCGATCACACAATGATCCACGAGGACATGCGTTCGTTCTACAACGGATTCCCTCGTGACGCACACCCGATGGCAATTCTCAGCAGCGTCGTCGGAGCTTTGTCGACGTTCTACCAAGACTCGATGGACGTCCACGATCAGGCCCAGGTCGAAATCTCGATCTACCGCTTGCTCGCCAAGTTGCCGACCATTGCTGCCTACAGCTACAAAAAATCGATGGGGCAGCCGTTCATCTATCCGAACAATGATTTGAATTACTGCGAGAATTTCTTGCACATGATGTTCGCGACGCCGGCGCACGACTATCTGGTCGATCCGGACTTCGCTGAAGCCCTGAACTTGCTGCTGATCGTTCACGCTGACCACGAACAAAATTGCAGCACATCGACGGTGCGGATGGTCGGCAGCAGCAATGCCAACATGTTCGCTTCGATCTCCGCTGGTATCGGCGCGCTGTGGGGACCGCTTCACGGGGGTGCAAACGAAGCCTGCGTGAACATGCTCGAACAGATCGCGGCCGATGGCGGAAACGTCAAGAAGTACGTGGACATGGCGAAGGACAAGGAAAACGGATTCCGTCTGATGGGATTCGGCCATCGCGTCTACAAGAACTTTGATCCGCGGGCCAAGATCATTCGCGCCAGTTGTGACAAGTTGCTCGCCAAACTTGACCTCGACGATCCACTTTTCGAGGTTGCTCAAGAACTGGAACGGGTCGCGCTGCAGGATGAGTATTTCATCGAGCGTAAGCTCTATCCAAACGTCGACTTCTACTCGGGTGTGATTTACCGAGCGCTCGGAATTCCCATTCAGATGTTCACCGTGCTGTTCGCCATCGGTCGCTTGCCAGGTTGGATCGCACACTGGCGTGAAATGCATGAGAATCCTGCCACGCGAATCAATCGTCCACGTCAGGTGTACACCGGCAGTACCGAACGCGATTTCATTCCTATCGAAAAACGATAGGGACGACAGGGTTGCGTCGCTTCGGACCAGAGCGAGTCTGATTTAAGATCGGACGGCGGTCGTCACCCGGTTACAGCAGTAGACCAGCCACGGCGCCGGTCATGCAGCAGGCCAACAAACCGCCAAACATCGCTCGCAGACCGAGTTGGGCAAGATCCGTCTTGCGTGATGGCTCGAGACCTCCGATCCCGCCCACCTGAATTCCGATAGCGCCAAAGTTGCTGAACCCGGCCAGCGCGTAGGTCAGCACCGTTGCCGTTCGCTGGCTTATCGCCTTGCCTTCGGCGATCACATTGGCTTCGCCGATCGACTTCTTGGCTTCGCCGATGATCTCCATGCGCCCGAGTGCGTCGTAGGCGATGAACTCATTCGCGACTGTTTTCAAGCCGATCAGTCGGCCCGCCTCAAGGCATTCAGCGGCGGGAATCCCCATCAGCCACGCCAGCGGCCAACAGACTCGTCCCAGTACCCAGCCCATTGATAACAGGCCCTGCCCGTAGGCGTCCACGAAACCGACCTGCGCGGATAGGTACCCCAAGATCACGTCGATCAACGCCAGTAGTGCGAGAAACGCGATCAACATCGCGCCGACGTTCATCGCTAACTTCAATCCTTCGCTTGCTCCCTCGACTGCAGCGGCGATCGCATTGACGTGTTTCGAAGGAGCAGACATTTTCATCTCTGCCGAGACCTTGTCGGGCTCCGTCTCGGGAACCATCACCTTGGCGACCAACAACGCTGCGGGTGCACTGATGATGGAAGCAGTGAGCAAATGGGAAATGTCGATCCCCATGCCCGCGTAGACTCCCAGCAGCCCTCCCGTCACCGTCGCAAAGCCACCAGTCATCATCGCGCACAGTTCGCTGCGCGTCATCGTCGGCAAATACGGACGCACGACTAAGGGTGCCTCCGTGTGACCCACAAAGACGTTCGCGGCCGCAGCGAGCGTTTCCGCGCCACTGGTTCCAAGCGTGAATCGCATGATCCAAGCCATGCACCAGACGATCCGCTGCATCACGCCAAGATAGTACAAGATACTCATCAGCGACGAAAAGAAGATCACAGTCGGCAACACACCAAACGCGAAGGTGCCTAACAACGAATCGCCCAGAGGATTCTCGCCGCCCACCCCGAACAAAAACCCGCTGCCCGCGTTCACGGTCTCCATCACCTTCGTGAAGCCGTCTCCGATGCATTGAAACACCCAGCGGCCAAGTTCCGTTTGCAGGACGCTAAACCCCAGAACGAGCTGAAGCAATAATCCGCCCACGACTACTCGAACCGGAAAGCGGCGGCGATCGCTGCTGATCAGCCAAGCGAGCCCGACAAAGACGATCAGGCCCAAAACGCATATCAGACGTGCCTGCATACTTGGCTACCCGTTGTGCGCATCAAGAGTAAGGCCCGCCGTTCGGCTGAACATTCACCCCTGCTGCGGTGTGTCAAAGATTCGATCACCGGCATCCCCGAGTCCGGGGACGATGAAGGATTGGTCGTTGAGGATCGGATCGACCGCGGCAACGTAAATGTGGACGTCCGGAAAGTCACGATGCACCCGATCGAGGCCCTCGCGTGAGGCAATGATACTCAAGACGCGGATTTCCTTGACGCCCCACGTCATCAAGCGACGCACTACCAATTCAACCGAGCCACCGGTCGCCAACATTGGGTCGAGTACCAAGGCGATGTTCGGCGCCCCCGAATTGGGAAGTTTGTCGTAATACCCAACGGGCTCCGCAGTTTCCTCATTGCGATACAGACCGAGATGCCAGACCGCGGCGTCGGGCAGCAAATCCTGTAGCGGATCGACCATTCCCAAGCCGGCACGCAAAATGGGCACGAGGCCAATCCGCCCCGACAGTCGCTGACATGCAGCGTCCGCCAACGGAGTTCGGATCGAGGTCGGCTCGAGCAACAGATCGTTGGTCGCGTACACGCCGATCAATACGGCCAAACGCTGAACAGCATCACGGAATTCATTCGGCCGCGTGGCCTGATCCCGCACCGTGCACAAGTGATGTTCAACCAGCGGGTGCTGAATCTGGGTGACTTGGCCCACGCCTACCTCGCCCGAGTAAAGAGTGTGATCAGCAAAAAGAAGTCAGCGGATGGGGTGGGATTCGAACCCACGGTACGCGCAAACGTACGCCAGTTTTCAAGACTGGTGCCTTCGACCACTCGGCCACCCATCCGGGAAAGTTCTCGATACCAAATCCCTTGCGAACCATAGGCACAATGAAATCAGCGTCGAGATCGAAAATTTAGCAGAGCGAGCGGTCATCGGAAACCGACGCTGAATAATGCGACTCTCTAGCAATCGGCCTCGGAAAATCCAACGCAGTGGAAATGAGCAGATCGGCGACCGCTCAAACGTCTGTGACGCGGCGTTTGCCGCTTGGCGAGGACGATCCAGCGTCTGTGCGAAAGTGCGGGCGAGGCACAGGTGCCTTGGGACGCTCCACGGCATCCAAATCCCCCAGGTACTCTTCTCGAACCTTCGGATGCTGCTTGACCTCCTCTGGAGTCCCGTCAATCAAAACCTGTCCCTGATAGATCACGTAGCAACGCTGTACCGTCCCGAGTATCTCGCGTGCCGCATGGTCGGTGATCAACACGCTGATCCCGTTGTCCTTCAGTTGCATGATCACGCCCTGGATCGACTGAACCGTCACAGGATCAATTCCAGCGAACGGCTCATCCAGCATCACGATCTTCGGTTCCGAAACCAAACAGCGAGCGATTTCGAGTCGTCGACGCTCGCCACCACTCAACCCGCCAGCGCGACTCTTTCGGATGTGGGTGATATTGAACTCTTCCAACAATTCTTGAGTTCGGTGCTTCCGCGCGGTGCGGTCCATTCCCAGCAGTTCCAGCAGGGACTAAATGTTCTGCTCGACGGTCAATTTTTTGAAGACGCTTGGCTCCTGCGGGAGGTAGCCCATGTGACCATCGCGGGCACGACGAAACATCGGCCAGTTGGTGACGTCTCTACCGCCCAGATACACACGTCCACGGTCGGGCTCGACCATCCCGCATATCATTCGAAAACTTGTTGACTTGCCGGCACCATTGGGGCCTAGCAACCCAACGATCTCGGCGGTTCCGACCTGCAAGTTCACGCCGTCGACCACTCGACGACGGCCATACGTTTTTTGCAGACCGACAGCTTCTAGAACTGGGCCGTCATGCGGCGGGTCGACTGCAGCAGCGTCCGCCGTCGAATTGATCGCTTGGGATTCCATTCCAATTCCTCTCTGTCCTTAACGGATCAACTTCATGCGTTTGAGATTGGGCGTGAATGGCACTGGGCCATTCCATGAATGTGGCCAGAAGACAACCAAGGCCTTTCCAACCAACAAATCACGCGGCACGTAAGAATCATTCGACCAAGTCCAAGCGTCCTTGTTGACGCCTCGGGGGAGTGGGATCCGCCTCTTGGTCCCAGCCCAACAACGAGCATCAAGACTCTCGGGACTGTTGTCACCCATCGGAAAGAACTGGTCCTCATTCATTTCGAATTCGACAATTCGACGGGTATTCCAGCCCACAAAACTCGACCATCGTTCCGGTTGTTCCAGCACTTCTTGAATGGCACGATGCGTGACCGCGTCCGCATTGGCGATCTTCCACAACTCATTCATGTCGTAGTCATAAATACCAAACTCGCTGTTCTCAGTGGCGATGTAGTACTTGTCCCGGTGCAATCGCAACGATCGAACGGTTGCTCCACCACCCTTGATTGCCAATCCTGCGGGGGCCGCATCCATCGGATCGCCGGCTTTGTACTTTGGAAAATCCTCCGCGTCGCTTCGATAAAGTCGCGAATCAAAGGTCGTCGGTCGATCGAATTCGATGACCGAACCATCAACCCAAAGGCGAAGTTCGTCATCACAATTGCTGAACCGAATTTCGCTCCGCCGGCCTGCGACCACTCTGGTTTTTGCTGTCGGCACTCCTGTGCTTCCATCCGCTGCGGATTCGAAGGACCGCGACTCACCTCCGTCATCGATACTTAAGGTGGCTTGACCGTCGGTCAGATCAATCTGGCAGCGATACTTGACGCCTGCCTCAACCAATTGCAGCAATAGCACGCCGCTGTCATCGTTCGGCTCGACGTCGGTCTCCATTATCAGGTCGCCGACCCAATGCATGCCATCCTTGCCCAGTCCTTGCCTTCCATTGTCTTGCCCACCCCAACGCGCCATGCCGCCGAACTGCTCCGGACCTTCGCCGGACTGATAACGCAAATTGAACCTTCCCTTGGAATAGCCGCCATTCATCGCTCGCTCTAACCCCGAACCCTTCGCACTGGCTGGCTTGGATTCATAGACGGCATCGGCGGGAACGAGCACGTAGGAACCATAAGCATAGAAGTCTGTGATCGCTCGACTGCTATACGGATCGACGTCAGCCAATGAACCGCCACCACTGGCAGACTTCCACTGCGCCTCGGTGGGCCAGCGATGAAAGTAACGCAACCATTCGAAGCTGTTGGGATCCCCGTTTTCGAGCGTCGCGACCATTCCATCTGATGAACGTTCAATCTGCCACGAATCCGTCGGCGGCTCTAACGCGCCCTCACGCCACGCTTGCCAACGACTGGGGTAGTTCGCATCAATCAAAACCTGAGATTGGTGATCCGAGTCATTGACCAACTGAGACATCGCGAGCAGTTTCTCGGGTGGCTTGCGAAGCACTGTCGTCGGATCGCTGCTGCCAGTTGGCCGAGCGTAGACATCCCCATGCCGAATTTCGAGCGTCTCGTTCGGTAACCCAACAAGGCGCTTGATGTAATTCTGTTTTGGGTTTCCGGGATACTTAAAGACGATGACGTCCCAGCGGTCCGGATCTTTCAGTGTATATGTAAACTTGCTGACCAGAATTCGATCACCGTTGAACGTGGCATCATTGCTCTCGCCAGCCAAGTCCAGCGGATTGACATAGCGACAGTTGGGGCAGATCCCGGCCACAACCACATCGTTGGTCACTGCTCCGGCGCGCTCTCGACTGGCCCCCACTTGGAAAGAAGTCTCGCACTGATCGCAAACTAAATCTTTGTGAGCCCCCATCAACGTCGGAGCCATCGATCCGGTTGGAATCACAAACGCTTCCGCCAAGAAAGCGCGAAACAGTAGCGCCAGAATGAAGGCAACCACGAAGGCCTCCACGGTTTCCCGTTGGGCCGACACACGGAAGGTTTCGGCACGCACCTCCGCCGGATCACGCGTCTCCTTTTTAGGCTTGCTAGCGTTCGTTTTACTTTGACGGTTGCCCATGGATGGTGACTATCTTCGTAGCAGCGAGATGGAGACGCGAGAGGGAACGAAACAGGACCGCATCCTAGCTATTTTGCGTGGTTTGCGATACTTCGATTCAGCACGCTCGCGATGGAAACGGTGGATCTGGAGAACTTCAATTTCCTCGGGATTCACGGGGTATTCGTGGAAATGTGGACAATCTTTGACTCTCCTTGGACATTATTTGCTGCTCTTCCCTCCATGATTGACCCTGGTCCTTTATCGCCCCCATAATGCTGCTCTTCTCAATACCACCAACTCCGGGCAGGGAGACGGTTCAAATGGGGCGGGGCAGCCTTGATTCCACCGGTGATACGCAGAGCGCGCACGACCCGGTTCAAACACAAGAACTTCTCACTTTGGCAATGCTGCCGGGGATCGGACCCCGGACACTCACGTCATTGCTGGAAAAATTTGGTGACGCAGGTCGTGTTCTGGCGGCAAGCTCGTCGCAACTCGCGTCGATTCGCGGGGTCGGAAGCAAGCTCGTCCACACGATCCAAACGGCCCAACACCATTGCGACGCCTCTTCGGTAGTAGCTTGGTGCGAACAAAACGGAGTTCGGATTCTGACTCAGACGTGTCACGCGTACCCCGACCCGCTGAACGAACTCTCTGACGCGCCTCCTATTCTGTTTCTTCGCGGCACATGGGCGATGGAAGACGAACTGGCGGTGGCAATCGTCGGGACACGGCACGCAACACCCTATGGTCTGCAGCAAGCCAGCCGATTTGGATACGCGCTCGCCAAAGCGGGTGTCACTATCGTCAGCGGACTGGCACGCGGGATCGATGCGGCAGCTCACCAAGGCGCCATCGATGCCAATGGGCGAACCATTGCCGTCCTAGGAAGTGGCCTGGCGAACATCTATCCACGTGAGCATTCCCCGCTCGCTGACAGCATCGCCAAGCGGGGTGGAGTGCTGAGCGAATACAGTCCTTTTGCCAAACCGAAGGGTGGGATGTTTCCCCAACGCAACCGACTTATCTCCGGAATGACGCTCGGAACGTTAGTGATTGAAGCTCCCGATCGCAGTGGTGCGCTGATCACTGCACGACTGGCGGGCGAACAAAACCGTGAAGTGTTTGCCCTGCCTGGGCCGATCACCAGCCGTGCCTCGCGTGGTTGCAATCAGCTGATTCGAGACGGCGCGAAACTTGTGCAAACGGTGGACGATATTCTTGAAGAGCTTGGGCCGACACGTGATCCCATCGAACTTTCCGATGGCCGACAGCTGCGCAATGCATCGGAGTTGACGCTGAATGAGGTCGAGCAAATCGTACTCAAAGCGATTGGAACCGAGAGCACTTTGATCGACCAAGTGATCGAAGCGAGCGAGCTTCCTGCACAGCGTGTGATCGCTGTAATCAGCGTGCTAGAAATGCGGCGACTTGTCCGTCGACTCAGTGGCCAATACGTCTCGCGAATCTAGGTTCCAGCCTTTCGTTTCGAGGATGCAAATCGTTGACACGATCTTCACGCGTGCAGCCCAAGAACATCGCGAGCGTAGTCCAAACTCTGCCGAACATTGGATGCTTCGAGGGCGACTTGTTCCGGCAAACTCAGTCGCGAGGGATACTGTAATTCCTCGGCTTGATGATCGCGAACGGTGCGCAACGTACGTGCCAAATCCTTTGCCGGAAGGCTCGGAAACGTCCGCCAGTAAGCCTCCTCCAAGCAAGGCACTGTCAGTGGATCCCGTGTCAGCAACTCAAGGGTAAAGTGCACTTTCGGGCGTGCCAGACGTAGGACATCCACGACTTGTTGAAGGTCAATGAACCCTTGGCCAAGCGGAATGTCTCCAAACAAGAACCCGCTCTCGGTCAATTGTACTGCCTGATCTTTCAAGTGAACCGAATGCGCCCATGGTGCCAGGGCCTTCGCGGTTTCCACCGGGTCTTCCAGCAAAGCGAAGTTGTTGCCCGTGTCGACGCACGCGCCAACGAACGGGCTGTTGATCGCCTTCAATGCCTGCACGCGTTCTTCAATGCGGTGATCCTTGTGGTTTTCCGGCGCAAACGCGACTTGAAACCTTTCCGCGATCGGCGCGGCGAGTTCTAGCGATCGGCGTGCCTGTGTATCGTGACGCTTATATTCATCCAACGTCTGAAAGAACTCGTATCGTCGCCCGCTAAAAATTGTCGACCTGACGGCGCGAGCCCCCACTGCTGCGGCTGTCTTCATCTCGGCCGCGAATCGATCGAGATCAGACTTCGTCTTCGGTGCCCGCACAATTCCTTCCGAGTACATTCCCGCTTCTTCAGCGCGTTCACGAAGCTGACGCGCTTCCACGTCGTCGAGAATGCCAAAGTCAACTTGATAGCCGCCAGCTCCAAGTTGTCTGGCGTGTTCGAAAAACCGGTCGGGCTGAAATAGATCGACGCTCGCGTCTCGTTCGCGCGCCGCTGAACGAGCGAAACGCGCACAGTACTGACACAGTCCCAGGCTGCTTCGCGAAGCGGCCGAGGAATCGCCAGCCTCGCCGCCTTCGGACGTCGGCGCCAACGTCGCTGCGAAACTCGCTGCGGACAGAATCAGAGCTGAACGTCGTTGAATTCGCATGCAAGAGAGGATCCCGGATTGGACTTCGAGTGGTGACGGCTGTCGTGAATGCACGTCGCCGAGGTCAATTCAAGAATTGTAGCCGTGCGAGCTCGGTGCTCCCCAATCACGTGGTGAACGAGCGCGATGATAGCTCGCGGAAGGCTTGTGAATTGATTCACAACCAAGTGATCTACGGAACCCCGTAAAGAGCTTTTGTTTTACCTTAAGCAATTTTAAGGGTATTTCATTGACCCTTTGTGGGTATGTGACGTAGAATGGACTGCACGCGGTGAGAGAGCAACTTCGGCTCGGTTTTCCGCTCTTCTCTCTGCCGTGTACTCGCCGCCGATGCGCGACGAGTTCGACGTTTCTCTTGGTCGAATTAAATATTGGCTGACCGAGCCGACAGCCCCAAGGTCGGCAATCTAGTGACCCAAACGCACTGATTCGCCGCCGAATCAGGACGCGATCTATCGCGAAACGAAGGCGATAGCGCGAACCACACGGATGTCGCATTTGCGTATTCAGCTTGGCCGCCGCACCAGCGTGCTTCGCATGAACATCGCACGGGCGCGATCGGAGGTCACCTATGGGTTTTCTGCTAGACGGATATCGTTCACCTAATTCAACGTCGCATAAGAACGACAAGTTCAATCCGCGATTCGATCGTCGTCCCGATACGGACCCCCAGACACATCGAGACGAGTTCGCCAGTCACGGCGATATGCGGTCGCCACTTGGTGTGGAATCTTTTCGCAACTTGCCCGCGTTCGGCCTTTTTCAGCATGCGGCCGAACAGATTCCGGACCACTGTGCCATTGTCTACGGCGAACGTCACTGGACGTATCAAAGACTCAATCGCGACGCGAAACGCGCCGCGGCGATGTTGCAGCGTCTTGGAGTCCGTCCTGGTGATCGCGTTGGCATCCTGCTTCCCAACGTGCCCGAGTACATCATCGCGGCCAACGCGATCTGGCGTGC
>JBPCVD010000217.1:0-12379 GCA_051010815.1 Rubripirellula sp. | reverse complement strand
CGCCTTCTCAGCAACCGCCTTCTCAGCAACCGCCTTCTCAGCAACCGCCTTCTCAGCAACCGCCTTCTCAGCAACCGCCTTCTCAGCAACCGCCTTCTCAGCAACCGCCTTCTCAGCAACCGCCTTTGTGTCGCCCCATATCCACTTGGCGTGTAGCTCGATCTTGTCGAGCGTCTCCTGATCCACTTGGCCGCGAACCACGGGAGCATCAAATCCGTTCGGCGCCGCCCCGGTGATTTGCCACACGGCGTCGACGAATTGCTCTGCGGACATTCTGCGTGCTCGCCGGCCCGCGAACCGATAGTCGGTCCCTTCGCCTGCGGCTTCGTCGACGATTTCGGATCGCGACTGATAAGCAGTCGACGTCGCGATCAGACGCAGCACTGACTTCAAATCGTAGTTTGATTTCACGAGTTCGTTTGCCAGAAAATCAAGCAGGTCTTCACTCCACGGCTGGGCATGCATCGCATCGAGCGGATGGACAATTCCTCGCCCCATCAATTGCGCCCACAGCCGATTGACAATCGTTCGCGAGAACCGGCCGTTCCGCGGCTCCGTCATCAGCAGAGACAGTTGCTGCAATCGCTCAGCGGGCGGCGCGTTCGCATCGACATCACCCAATTCGGGGTACAGCCAACCCGGCGAGGCAATGTCTCCCGTTGGCTTGTCACAGCGATGAATCGGCAACGAATCCGTCGCATACACCGCGGCCAACGAATAGGCATCGGACAACTTCCACTGATCGATGAAGCTATCGTGACAAGAGGCACACTTGAGGTTGATCCCCAAAAACGACTGAGCCACACTTTGGGCGAACTGAATTTCCGTCGTCTGCCCAGCGCTGACCGTCCCTCGCCACTTGATCCCGTCAATAAAACCGCGACTCGCCGCCGACGGCGGCGCAATCAATTCTCGAGCAAACTCGTCGTAAGGTTTGTTATTGATCAGCGACCGGTACAACCAATTGCTGATCTGCTTGCGGCCACCCGTGATGAATCCAGTTCCGGCATAGTCGTTGCGAAGCAAGTCGTTCCAGAACGTGATCCAGTGCTCGGCGTAGGCGGTATCACGCGTTAATAAAGCGTCGATCAATCGTGAACGCTTACCGGGGTCATGGTCTCGCTCGAAATCCTCTAATTCTTGTACGGTCGGCAGCAATCCGACCAAGTCCATCGATGCGCGTCGCAGGAACAAGGCGTCGGAGACCGGCCCCGGTTTTTCGATTTGGTTGGCCGTTTGATAGGCGGCCAACAATTGGTCAATCGGATGCATGCCCTGCGGACCAGGCAACGACACCGCTCTTGGCAACAACGGCGCTGTGTAACCCCGCTTTGAAAAGCTCAACCCGTCTGTCCATGGCATGCCCTGCAGCACCCATTCCCTCAGGACCTCTTGCTCCGCAGCGGTGACGCGCGGCATCTCCTTGGGAGGCATTTGAGCGTCAGGATCGTTCGATGCGATGAGCTCAAGGAAGTAGGAATCATCTGGATCTCCCGGTTCGGCAGCGTCGCTCTCCAGGAACAGGGCTCGGTCATTCAAAGAGAAGCCGCCCTTTGCTTCCTCCTCACCATGGCACTTCACACAATGCCGCTTCAGGATCGGCACAACCTGATGAGCAAAGTCGATCCCCCAACCGAGAGATGGCGTTAGGACCACCAACGCGAGTGCAATGGAACAACGATGCTGAACCCAAACCGAATTACAAGGCATTCGTTTACGCCTTGACCACGATCGTACCCGCGATGCGATCGTGCACCATGCGAGCGTTCTCGGAGAAGACCATTAAGACGTTGACCAATCCATAGAAAGGAACGATCTCGCTGAGCACAAAGAACCCGATGAAGGATCTCAGCAACCAGCCATGCAGGAACCCTGGAGTTTGGTAGGTCCGCTCCATCACGATTCGAGTGCCCACCACCTTTTTCCCAACCGTCTGGCCCGACTTCGTGATCAAGACTGCATTCACAATCACTGGGACCATGAAGCAGAGAATCAAGACAGCGAAACCAATCATTGCAGCCACGTCGGAATTCGCGCTGGAAAGTGCGGCGAAGATTCCAACACCGAGCGCCAAGCCGGCACCAATGAACATGACGTCGATCATGTATCCCGCTAGACGCGCCCCGATTCCGGCGATTTCAGTACCACCACCTGCGTAACCGAGCTCGCTTGGCGGTGCGTACTGATTCAACAGTCCACCTCCTGCAGGCGTCGGTGCCTGTGTTTGGGGAGTGGAGTATTGCGATGCGACCGGCTGCAGATCCTGGTCCGTCAATTCGTCGAACAGCCCTGCATCAAACCCACCGGCCTGAGGCGCCGGAGCCCGGCGAGCCGCCGGTCGGGCCGGTGGCGCAGCAGCGGGACGCGCGGCACCTGCTGGGGCTGGGGCTGGTTGAGCGGCCTGGGCAGTTGCGGCCGGCGAGCCTCCCGGTGCTCGCAGCTGTTTACCACAGGGACACTTCACGACCTTGCCAGCCGCAGTATCGGGGATATTCAAAACCGCTTGGCAGGCGGGGCACTTGATTTTCATAACGGGTGGGGATTGAAGCGAATGAGTCAAACCTGGATGCCTTGCATGTTAATTGATCCCGCTACCCTTAGCCCACCCTGAATGCCGATTTCGCCATGGATGCGGGCCAAACCAAACGTAGGGAATCGGTCCAGCTACAATTTCCGATTCTCCCGCCCCATTCCACGAACGTGAGAAGTCGTCGTGCCCCGCCTCCGGAATCCCCTGATCGTCACCGTTCTCCTGCTCGCTCCAATCGGGGCGTTGCATGCCGATTCACCCAACGAATTGTCCGACGAAGAATCAAAGTCAGGCTTCACATCCCTATTCAATGGCCAAGACCTGGAAGGTTGGAAACATGCTGGGAACTGGAAGGTCGAAGAGGGCGTGATCACGCGGGAGGGAAAAGGGGGCAGCCTTACCTACACGGTCTCAAAGGTTCCCGACGACTTTGACCTTCGCTTCGATTGGAAAGTTGACCGCGGCAGCAACAGCGGCGTTTACTACCGGCCCACCCAGTATGAGTACCAAATCCTGGATAACTCCGTTCATGCCGACGGAAAGAATCCGCGTACCAGCGCCGCGTCGCTCTACTTCTGCCTGCAGCCATCCAAGGATCTGACGCAACCGGTCGGCGAGTGGAATACGGGAAGGGTCGTTTGCAAAGGCACGATCGTTCAACACTGGCTCAATGGCGAAAAAGTGCTGCACCTCGACTACAGCGATCCCAAGTGGGCGTTCAACGTCAACATGCTCAAGGAACGAGGTGGCAATTTAGAAGCTCGTGGGGCGAACTTGAACCTGCAAGACCACGGCGATCCAGTTTGGTACCGCAACCTTCGTTTGCGTGAACTCTCCGAAACCGACCCGATCGACATGACGCCCGTGACTCCCGAGGAACTGTCTGCAGAGGTGCTAGAAGCCGAGAAAAAGAAACTCGACGGCATCGTGAAGCGTCGGCAGGCTGCGAAGCAGAAAAAGAAGAACTAGCCTGCTGCTATCAATCGACTTCGTGAGTCCGTTGAGATCACCGCGTGAACACCAACGGCGGCGTTGATCGGCCATGACAAGTGGCGGACACCGTCGATGTTGCAGTTGATGTCGAAGCGGAAGTCGATGCCGAAATCGATGCCGAAATCGATGCCGAAATCGATGCCGAACGATTGGCGACGATCAAAAATGTGGGGGACTGCAGGCCTAGCACTGATTTCAGCGCGGACTTCGTACAGATTTCAGCGCAGATCCTGACACCTAATCGTGCAACATGCTGACCATTGGGCGCGGCCTATTCGCTGTGGCGACGTCGCGTTACTTTGGAAAGTCTTCCAAATCGACGTGACGATAGAGCAGTAGCATGCCCCGCGCTTCTTTGATCTTATCCAGATCGTTCTGGTTCAACTCGGCTAGCTCGTGCGTCGACCGATAGTCTTCTTTTTGCTCGCCGCGACGCAGCGTCAAGACTGTCTCGAGCGGCACTTCCCTTTCGGCGGCGATTCTTTGATTGAGTGTCATTCGTCCGAATGGTGGCGGTCCGATGCGGCGAATCAAGTTCAGTCGCGAGGCGAGGTCCGCGAACATCGCGTAGTCGGCCGCCATGGCTGGATCATTCGGTTTCTGTGTCGTCGTGTGGTATTCCATGTTGGCGAACTGGATTGTGTAGCCGACGACTCGCTGGCTCAGAGCCACACGTGCTTCAATCCCAAGTTGCTCACGTTGGGCCGGCGTCATCGCTGCGGCGCGTGCCTGGGCCGTGACTTTCACCAAGTCCTCGGTGCTGATCGTCGTTTGCACCTGTTCCTGGCGGTCCATCAGGGTGACTTGCTTGCGAGCCGGATCGTAAACGGTCACGAACCGCGTTTCGATTTGTGGTAGGTCGTAAACGAGGCCTTCGTCAAACAGAATCAAGTGCTCCGATGCCGCGTCCAATTCGGCGCCCACGAAAATCTTTGTGGTCACACGGAACGTCGCAGCGGATACGCGCGGCGCGTCTACCAAAACAGTCATGGCGATCATCAGTGCGAGGGGAAGGACAGGGAGATGCATGATGGAAACTCGTTCCGGTGTTCGATTCGCCCGGCGATGCTTGACAGATCAGTGACGCATCGGAAGTGGGCAGACCATCGGTGGATGGGGGGTGAACCTGCTTCCCAGAATCGGCGACAACACGCCGATCTGGACTTAATGCCTACCGGGAGCGTAGAAAAGTGTCAGGAAGCTCGTCCAGATCAAAGCGGCCGGGCCAAAACACCGCGAATTTGACACACCGCGAAATACGGACTTTCCATGCGGCGAACCCTGTTTCTCATTCCTCACGAAATCGGCGGAATTCCCGTCTTCGGTGTTGGCTGGATTCTGTTCGCCATTTTGGTGGGCTTCGCGATACGTTTGGTCGTCGCCAGGAAACGTGGCCAAAGCCTTTCGAAGGTCCTCACTTCCGAGGGCCTGATGTGGGGTGCCGTCGCGGCGGCCGTGGTTTTCCTGCTGCCGACGATCGAGCTGCCGAACCTCGACGGCGAGCCGATTGGAATGGCCGTTCGCGGTTATGGCGTCATGCTGCTAACCGGAGTCGGAAGTGCCGTCCTGCTGGCGGCTTATCGCGCCAAGCAGCGAGGATTCGATCCGGAATTGATTTATTCGATCGCTCCCTGGGCCTTCTTCGGCGGAATTCTTGGCGCACGACTGTTCTTTGTGATTCAGTATCGGGATGAGTTCATCTCCGATTCGATCGGCGCGACACTCGTCAACATGCTGAAGTTTACCGAAGGTGGGCTGGTCGTTTACGGTTCGTTCATCGGCGGCTTTCTAGCAGTTTCCTTTTACCTGATTCGACGTCAGCTTCCCTGGCTGAAGTTTGGGGATGTGATTGTCCCGTGCATGTTCCTAGGCGTGTTCTTCGGCCGCATCGGTTGTGTGATGAACGGTTGCTGCTACGGAGGTCGTTGTGAGGACAATGCATTCGCGCTCCATTTCCCGCCGACCAGCCCGGTCTATCAGGAACAACTTCACAGCGGTGACCTGCTTGGGTTTCGATACGATCCCGAAACTCGCCGTATCGAAAGCGTACGAGATGGAAGTTTGGCCTCCGACGCCGGCATCCAGGAGGGCACGCACCTGGATGACTTCGCCAACGACTTCACGCCATTGAAAATGGCGTCGCGTGAGATCCCACGAGAGGATGCGTTGACGGGTATCGTGGCGACCGTCGATGGTCGACGTTACCGCTGGTCACCCGAGGAACTTCCGGCAACGGCAATGCCAGTGTTCGCAGCACAACTTCTCAGCAGTTTTTGTTCGCTCGTACTCTGCATCTTGCTCTGCGCGATCCCCGCAAACCGGTTTCGTGATGGCACGGTCATGCTACTCGGCTTCGCAAGCTATGCCGTGCTTCGATTTGTCTTGGAATTGGTGCGGGTCGACGAGGGAGGCCAATTTGGAACCAACCTGTCGATTTCGCAATGGGTTAGCGTGATCGTCCTGAGCGGTTCGATCATCGGGATGTGGTGGATCTACCGGAACCCGACTGACCTGCCACTGAAGCCCCAGCAGTCGCCGGGCTCCACTTGAGCAGATCCGAGACTGCACCCGGGACACTCTGTCGGAACGGAAAGTCTGGCCAACGCCGACGAATCGAAGTCCACCCACACGCGTTGCCAGCGCAAGATCGACTACGATCTACAGGGGTGAATGCAAAGTCGCAGCCCGAGCAACATGATGTTTCAGCGTGATCAACAACCCGAGATGATGGACGACCCCGAGTTACCGCGGGAGGAGCACTTGCATGCCTTGGCGGGATTACGGAACCTGAATATCGTCAGCGGCGTCTCGGCCGCAACCTACTCGCACCTGCGACGCTACTCGAAAGCACAATCGGGCCGGCCACTCAATGTTTTGGATGTGGCCAGCGGTGGCGGTGACATTCCGATCGCTTGGGCCAAACGCGCCAAACGTGATGGCTGGGATTTGCAGCTCACCCTGATCGATCTCCGCTCAGTCGCCGTCGAACAGCAACAGCAGAGCGCGAAAGCAGCCGGCGTGAACTTGCTGTCGTTGCAGCAAGATTGCCTCAACGGTCCGCTGCCAACCGGCTTCGACGTGGTGACCTGCACACTGTTCATGCATCACCTGGACGACTCACAAGCTTTTCGACTCTTGCAATCCATGCAGCAAGCGACTGACCAAGCGTTGCTGGTCTGTGACCTGGAACGTTCAAGATTCAACTTGGGAGTCGTCTCGATGGCATCCCATCTTGTGACCCGTTCAAAGGTGGTTCACAACGATGCCGCACTGAGCGTGCGAGCTGCCTATACAATCGCGGAGTTTGAAAAACTTGCGAAGTCGGCATTAGCACGGCCAGTACGTGTTCAGCGAGCTTTTCCGTGCCGATTCATCGCTTCCTATGATGAATTGGCCGTGCCGGAAATCGTACCGGCATTCGCCTAGTCATGTCTCACCAATCAACTGTCGTTCAGCCGCATCGCTCTTCCGTGCTGGTGATCGGTGGAGGCGTTGCCGGTTCGGCCTGTGCTCTCCGCTTGCGGTCCCATGGAATCGAGGTCGCATTAGCAGAGAAAGCGGTCTTCCCCCGCGCAAAAGTTTGTGGATGTTGCATTGGCGGAGCCGGAATCGAAACGTTCGACGAGCTTGGCGTGCTTTCCCAAGTCACAAACCACGGTGTCGGGATCACGCAATGGCAGGCTTCCATCGGAGGCAAACGCGTGCAGGTTGAACTGCCCTCAGGGGTCGCGATCTCAAGGGAAACTCTCGATACTCTCTTGCTTGATGCGGCGCGCGACGCTGGCTGTGAAGTGATCACTCCCTGCACGGCAACGCTGCAGGAGGTCACGGCAGATCGAGTGAGCGTTCGGCTTGATACAGAGGGTGAATCTCAAGAGCGATCGTTCGATCTTGTGGTGGTCGCGGCGGGACTCAATGGAGGAGGCGTGAATGCGTTTCTTCCTTGGACCGAAAAACCGCATGGCCCGTTTGGCGTCGCCTGGTCCGCAGACTGCAGCGCTGTACCGACGGATTCAGTCGGCCCATTGTCCTCGGCATGCTCAACCACCGCGTGCCAATCGGGAACGTCGACGACCAAGGTTCCAGTGCAAGAATCGCTTTCGCCGCATGTGATCTACATGGCCTGCGACGACGACGGCTACGTAGGGCTGGTCCGGCTAGAGAACGATCGCGTCGATATCGCCGCCGCATTGCGGTCGGGATCGGCGGCAAACGTGGGATCGCCACGCGAACGGGTCGTCAAGATTCTGGATCGCAGCCAGTTCCCGGCCTGGGCGTTTCGCAACCCGTCCGATTGTTTGACCACACCGCCCCTTCGGCGTACCAGACAACCGGGCAAAGGGCGACTGATCGCGATTGGGGACGCTGCTGGATACAGCGAACCGTTTACCGGCGAAGGGATGACCTGGGCGATGCAAAGTGCGATCGCATGTGCGGACCTCATCGCGGAATCCGCAGCTTCCGGCAGTCAGTCGTTTGAGGATGTGGGAGATCGATGGCAGCATCGGTTACCCAGCCTGCTTCGCCGCAAGAAGTTGGCTTGTCGCGCGGTAACCAGCGTTCTCCGTTGGCCGGCAGCGCGGCGCGCGGTCGGATCGACCCTGGCCCGCTGGCCAAGTCTTGCCGAACCGCTGATCCGCCACCTCAGCCAAAGCTGATGATCACGCTCGAACCAGCATTTTCCGCTGCCTTTTGAGAGCAGCGATGCGCTCAGAACGCCGCCGATTTGCACTTTCGTCGGCCCAGTCCGATTTGGTATCGCCAGATCTATCATGGATGTCCTGCCTCTCCACCAAACCGAACCGACACCGCCGGCAGCCGACTCAAACGTCCGCTCTGCCGCTCCACGAACCAATTTTGCCGGCCTCGACGCGGTTCGTGCCCTGGCAGGTTTGAGTGTGGTTCTGCTGCACAGTTGCGTTCCCTACCTGCGTCATCCGATGCCAGGCCTCTGCTGGCCCGTGCGAGACGGATCAAACCGAGCGATCGACGTCCTTTTCTGGTCGATCGAACTCTTCATCATGCCGCTGTTTCTGGTGCTGGCCGGATTCTTCGCTTGGCAGACACTCCAACGTCGCGGTCCAAAAACGCTGGTCAAACATCGCGCCAAACGACTCTTGATTCCTCTGATCTTTGGGATCGTGTTCGTGCTTCCCTTCGACCTCTATGCCTGGGTCATCGGATGGGTCGCAGAGGGAGTGGTGCCCGCGGTAAAACTCAAGAGCCTCAAGTTCGACGGCGTGGTCGACAAGGATCTGTGGGGACTGAGCCATTTGTGGTTCATCCAATACCTGTTTCTCTACATTTTGGGCGTGGCAGGATTTGCCTGGGCACAACGACGCTACCCCTCAATTCTTCGCTATCGACCCAGTTTGCCATTCACGATCGGGCTCGGCCTTGTGATCGGCTCGGCCGTACTGTTTCTGCATCCCGAGGTGGTGTGGGGTTTCCAACACTCGTTCCTGCCCTTCGCCAGCAAGTGGATCTACAGTGGAGTCTTTTTCGTCTTTGGCGTGCTGCTAGCGGTCCATGACGGAGATCTCAAATGGTTGACGCGTCGAGCGCCGCAAATGGTGATTCCGGCATGTCTGGCCACGGTAACCGCGTTGGCAATGGGAGCTTGGCAATTAGGGGTCTGGGAATCTGCAGATTCGATGGTCAATCAAGCCTCGAACCCGCTCGCTTCCATGCTGCTGGCCGTTGCCACAACCCTCGGAGCGCTGTTGGTCACACTGGCCATCGTTGGCTTGGCCGTGCGCAACATCCAGCGAGTTCCGGTTGCCATCAGCTACCTCGCCGCGGCCTCCTTTTGGGTCTACATCGTTCATCACCCGGTGGTCGGACTCGTGCACCTGGATTTGAAGTGGACGGTGCCTGGCCTGCCATCCGTGCTGAAGGTCGCCGCTGCATTCGTGGTGACCTGCACATTCGCGTTGCTCACCTACGAAGCGTTGGTCCGCCGCACCGCCTTGGGGCGACTGCTCGGATTTGCGTGGGAAATTCCAGGGCGCCAGACGGAATCCGATTCATCGCTGCTTTCAATGGAAAATCATCGCGTCCCCAACGCAGACGCGTCAGAGCCGCAACATGCAGGCGACGACGACGAGGCTCCCGGCACGACGCGACGCGCTGCCTGATTCAGAAATCTTGTCCATCCCGTTCTGCCCGGAAGATGGGGCCGATATGATGCCCGCCCCTCGTGAGCAACTCGTTTCTCGGCTAAAACGTGGGGCTTGAAGCCGGTTGCGTACCCCCCCTCGAGGAAAGAATGGCCAAGGGATTGTTCACCCAGGGCATGTGTGTCCTGTTCCGAAAACCGGTTGATATTGGCGAATTGCAGGAGCAATTGAAGGAATTCAATCTCGTCGGCCGTCACGAATCGATGGACGACGACGATGCACCTCAAACGCTCGTTTATGAATACGCACCGGACGACAACGGGCACCTGCTGATCACGCCCTCCAATGGCACCTGGCCCGATGACATGGGCGACCCCGACGAATCTCCCGAGAGATTCGTTGCCTGGTCACTGGGCCAGTACGCGCCGCTCGCCTTTCCCGGCTGCCTGGAACGTGCGGGAGAACAATCCTGGGGCTGGGAGGACGGGGACGAGAAGGTCAAGGAGCATGCTTCTCACGTTCGATTTTTGATCAGTTACGTCCTTGGCGTGGAAGAACCAAGCGACGTCGATGATGAGGATGTTCCGCTGCTACCGGACGATTACGATCCGCTTGAGGAACTGCACTTCCTGACGAAAGCGGTCGCGGCAGTTTTGGAAATGCCCGACGCGCTCTGCTACTTCAATCCCGGTGGTGAGGTCCTGCGCGACGAGAGTGGATTGCGACGCGGCATGAACTATGCCTGGAGTCATGAACTGCCGCCGCTCGACATGTGGACGAACGTTCGCCTCTTTCGAGCCACGGATACCTGGTCGTTGATGGACACGGTCGGCAATGGACAGCTCGACCTACCCGACCTTGAGGCGATCTACGAATCGGAAGAATTTGAACCGAGTGAGATCGAAGGCTTTCTTCGCAGCGCGTCTCTGTACATGCTGCAAGGCGACGAAGCCGTCGAGGATGGTGACACCGCAGAAGGTCCGGGTGACATCAATTGGATGGCCATGGTGTGCGCCGACGCATTGTCCGATCCACCGAGACCGACCATCCGCTGGATTCCGCAGAACGACAGTGATCCTCCTGAAGAACTGCTCGAGAAAGGGGAGACACCCGACTTCGATGAAGAGTTTTTGGAGGAGGAGGATGATGACGACGAGGACGACCTGGATTGAGCCGGGTGACACTCGGTCAAATCGATTGAGCGGACAAACGCTAGCAGAGCTGCAAATGCTGATCTGGCTGTATTCTCCAATCGAGCTGTAACCGTGCTGGTCTTGCAATCGAGCTTGCAGAGAGCCATCGAGCTTGCCAGGTGGCGATCGGCGCCGAGTCCACACTCATCCGACCCACCATGCCGCGTCTGAACTTTTAAAGCCCGCGTTTCGCTCGCTCTCTCGGTCGCCGAGACTTTATACTCAGGCGTACAGATTTACTGACGCCGCGCGTCACCGCGCCAACGCATCAAATTCGTTTCCGAGTCACCTCATGATGCTTCTTCCGCTCCGCTCCGCACTTGGCCTTGGACTGATTGTGGTCACTTCGGCACTCTTGCCGGTCAGCCTCCATGGCCAAATTCGAGGTGGTGCGTCTTCGCGAGGGGGTCTCGGCGGTGCTCGTGGATCGATCGGTGGTGGCAACCGAGGGCTCTCAAGTCCGCGTTCGGGAGCCGGCGCACGAAACAATCCGATCGCCAACCCGGCGCCGTCACTGACACCGTCGGAGGTTCTCAATCCGGCGGGAAGTCTCAATTCCGGTCAAGTTTTGAATCCGGAGCCGTCGCTAAATCGCCCCCGAACCGGAGGTGCGAAATCGGCGAACACGAGTAGGTCCCCATCGCTATCGCGAACGCAGGGCAACTTATCATCGCCCCAACTCTCGACCGCTTCGCCCATCGCCGCGAGAGAACTGCCCTCCATCCCAGCGGGTGCCAACGTTCGTACCGCCACACTGGCACTGCAGGCCAAGATCGCCGCCGTAATGCCCAAGAGCCGGTCGCCGCTCGATAGTGATCTCAAGCAATTGTTAGAGATTGATCCGGCCAGCGACGCGCCGACCAAGAAAGAGAAAACCAGGTTGGCCACCACCGAAACATCACTGCGTGCTTTTGAGATCGGCACGACGAACGCCCAGACCGCGGAAATCGTCGATTCGCCCGAATTTCGCTCGACTCGCGCAAGCCTCGAATACTATTTGACATCGCCACTGGAACGACGACGCGACGAACTCAACGTCGCTTTCGCCACGCTGCGGAGTAGCTTGGCATCCTTTGAAAATGGCGATGCCTGGGCGAACTACTTGATGCCTGCCGAATTCGCCGACGCCAACCAAACAATTGATCCAACGGGACCGCGGACTCGCGCACTGCTGAAACGCTATGAATCGATTCGCAACGATGCCGCGTTGAGCGACGTGGCCGGACTGCGTGGATTCGGAAATGCGGAAAGTGCTTTGCAGCGGTATGTGCAACTCGGAGAGTCGCTTCCCGTTAACGATCCGACTTCATCAACACCGACGGAGGATTGAGTGGACGCTCGTCGTTCACTTGATCAATCGCAACCCCTTCGTGCATAACGCGCGACCATAAACTGGGCAAAGCTTCCGACTCCTCTTCCGGAGCGAACGTCAGCTCCGACACGACGATCATCTTCTCTTCCCCGGCTGATTCGTGGCGGCTCGGCGTCGACTCTAACTCTTGTTGCGAGATCATGCCGCCGAAACAGCGCGGCTCGATCGATTG
>JBPCVD010000216.1:0-10813 GCA_051010815.1 Rubripirellula sp. | reverse complement strand
CGGAAAGAACCGCACCTAGCGGTGGTACGTCATCGATCAACGACGTGGAGGTACTTGAGATGGTCAAGCCTTCGTTCAGTCGCATGTACTGATACCCGTAGACGAGATCAATTGTGCCACCGAACTTTCCGTACATGTACTGCCGAACAGAAAGGTCGGCGCCGTAGACTTCGCTCGTGCCACGCACGCTGATGGCACCCGTCGAGCGTGCTGGAAAAGCGACCAACTGCGTATCTTGGGCAGCGGCCTGATTGTCGCTGACGTTCAAGAACGGCCGCGCAATCACCGGAACTTGATCCTGGTTGGCGCCATAGCTCGTGGACTCTTGACCCGCGAACCAGAAACGACCGACAAGTCCTTGGCATTGCCGACTATCAAGCCAGTAACCAAGGGTGAACCGACCACCTGCGGTTAGATCTTTTAGCACACGACCATTGCCGGCAAGAATGACGGTATCGGGCTGGCCAAGTTCGCCAGCGGTATCGGGGTCAGTATCGGGCCCCGTGGTGACCAAAGGTGGTAGACGATCGCCTTTGCGCCACATCATCAGCAGCTCTGCTCCGCCGAACCAGCGGTCGCTACCAAGGCACAACGCGTCTTGTAGCCAGCTGCCACAGCCGCAATCGCTTCCGTCGCAGCACATCGAATCACAGGACATCGTGTCGCATCCGCCACAACTGTCGCAGCCATCGCAAGTGGCATCGTGTGCGAGGAGTCCTTGCGGCTGCAGAAGCACGGGAGGTTCGATCCAACGTTCGGCAATCGCTTCCGCCGATTCCTGCCGCGGTGATCCGGGCCGTACCAAGACAACATCTTGATGGGTGACTGGTTGCAGTGCGGGCGGATGGTTCCGGCTTCGCGCCGTCTGTGGTGGCAACTCGGCCGATGTCTGTTGGACGCTTCCGATAGTCTGCTCTTCTAAAGCGACCTCCACGAGATCGCGTCGCACGTGACGATCACCTGAGCTGCGCGGCGCTTCGACGACCGTCAGATCCTCGAAGTTGTTTTGGGGTTCGCGGCGGCTGAGCTTGCTATTTGCAACTTCGTCTTCGGTGAGAAGTGGCGAGCGGTAGACGCCGCGGTCAGGACGCTTCGTTCGTACCTGTCCGACAGCGACCGAGTTCATCGCCAGCCAGGGTGCTGTGACGAGGCTGATCAGCAGCATCGTGCGTGCGGGCAGCAAGCAGGATTTGAAGTTTGACCAAAGCAGCGAGTGCAACGCGTCCATCGATTCGTCCGGCGTCAGTGAGTCGTTGGGTGGTGCGAGCGCACCGTGACCCACTCTCTACTTCGACTTTGCCGATCGTTCCGGTTGAGCGTTTTTGGCAAACTTTGACGATCGCGTTCCCGTTGACGTTGCCAGCGGCGTGAAACCCGAGGTCATGGAGACCTGGCCACGTAAATTGGCTCAGCTATCCCGCAACACACCCTCTTGCGACGCTTGCCAGAGTCGCCGCGTGCCTAAATCCATTGCGGTCAGCCATCCACCGCCGTAACAAAACGTGTCGAGGCAGATCAGGTGGCCGAAATCCAGGATCTCGCCATCCCGGTTGGCGGTGTGACCGACGACGGCAGTCTTGCCATTTTGATGGGGAGCCGGCATTCCTTCGGTGAGTTGGTACCACCGCAGCATCTCGACGCTCTGGTCCTCCAACTTGACGCCGGGAGCGTACGCCGCATGGGTGAAGAAGAAGTTGTCGTGTTCGAAGTAGTCGCCGAGCGAGTCGAAAAAGGTGTTGTGCGTGGGCGGCAGGAACTCCAGATCCCCGTCGAAAGAGTAACTGTCCAGCGTCTCGACACCGCCATACCGGAGCCACGCTTGGTGAGGCTGTCCATGTCGCACCACGTCCAGCATCATCTCCTCATGGTTGCCCAACAATCCGACGTGGCGAGTCTCCGTGCCCAGTGCGATCAGCCGCTCAACCACACCCCGGGAGTCTGGGCCACGATCGATGTAATCCCCCAGGGTCACCACGATATCCTCCGGGCCTGGTTGGATGGCATCCAGCAGTGCGTTCAGTGCGTCCAAGCAACCATGGATATCGCCAATTGCGATCAGACGCTCGCTCATGAGAGGGTTTCCCTCATACAGGGGGGGCTCGAGTTTCTTGCCGAATGTTGGTGACGGGTCGAGATTGGTCGGGCATTCGCACGTTGGACTGGCATTTTGGCCGCATTTTACGGTAATTCAGGGAACGCTTTTTCTGCGGAAACCTCTCTGGGGTACAGACCGAGTTTCTGCGCGTTATAGAAGTGATCAGGGAATTGTGTGCGATCGGGACGGATAACCACCTTGGAAGTTGAAAGTTTGCTCTGGGTGGGCGAAACTGTCTATATGGCACACCGTTCGCGCTGAAGCCAAATCACCACCCAATTGGGTGGATAACTCATCAAAGGCAACCGTCGATGTCGATTGCGACCCCTCATCCCCCCGACGTCCCCAATTCTCCAACGTCGGCCATTCCCCCGGCAAAGGATCATGACGTCGACGCATGGAGCGAAGAGGAGTTGGAGGATGAGTCGCTGCTCGAGAATGAGGAGGCGACCGCGCTGATCGGCAGCATGCTGGTCCATTTGATCATCATTCTCACATTGGCACTGGTTCCCCTACGTGCGTCGACGGACGACGAGGCGGTTGTCATTGTCTCGCCTCCCGAATACGAGCAGGATAAAGTCGAACTGATCGACGAAGTCACCTACAGCGATATCGCACAGGTCGAGGTCGGCGCCAACAGTCTGTCGGAAGCTGACATGGCGGAGGCTTCGGCGGAGATGTTCGCCGAGATGGCCGAGATTCCAAACCCAGTTGATCTTGAGCCAACTGATTTGGGGCAGATCATGGTCAACAAGATGTTTGATCAGGCGGTTGCCCCGCTCGATAAGTTGACCGATCAAAAAGGCAAAGTGGGACAAGGTGCCGAAGGTGCCAAGGGGGCTGTGGATCGAATCACGTTTGAGATTCTTCAGTCATTGGAAGAACGCCCGACCCTGGTCGTATGGCTATTCGATCAAAGCGGTTCGCTGCATCGACAGCGACAGGAAATTCGCGATCGTTTCGATCGCATCTACACTGAGCTTGGGATCGCAGAAAGCAGCGGAGCCAAAGCGTTTCGTCGAAATGATAACGACGTGCCGTTATTAAGCTCGATCGTTGGGTTTGGAAGTAACGTCACACTGTATACCGAAGACCCGACGGATGATCTGTCCGAAATCAAGTCGATTGTCGACAACATTGCCGTCGATTCCTCGGGTGAAGAAAAGGTCTTCAGCGCCATCGCATCGGCAGCTGACAAATACAAGTCGCTTCGACGCAGCCGAGGGACACAGGGGCCTCAGCGAAACGTATTGTTCGTGGTGGTCACCGATGAGAAAGGCGATGATCCGAACCTGTTGGAGTCTTCCATCACTTCGTGCCGAAAGTGGGGGATTCCCGTCTACGTGATTGGTGTTCCAGCGCCGTTTGGGCGGCAGCACACGCTTGTGAAATACGTCGACCCAGATCCAAAGTTCGACCAGTCGCCGCAATGGGCTCAGGTCGATCAGGGCCCAGAGACGTTCTTGCCTGAGCGTGTGCAAGTTGGATTTACCGGTAACTTTGAAGCGGAGCCGGTCATCGACAGCGGTTTCGGACCGTACGCATTGACTCGCCTATGCTACGAGACCGGTGGAATTTACTTCACCGTACATCCGAACCGTAACGTTAGCCGAAAGGTGAATCGAGGCGAGATCGAAGCGTTTGCTTCTGACTTGAAATACTTCTTCGATCCCGTGGCGATGTCCCGTTATCGACCCGACTACATGTCGCAGCAAGACTACGTGAACATGGTCAAAGCGAGCCCATTGCGGCAAGCTCTGGTGACGGCCGCCCAAATGAAGCCTGCGACGGGATTGGCGAGACCCCAAACTCGATTCGTGCGACGCGAAGAACCGCAGTTGGTAGGTGATCTGACGCGTGCTCAGCAAGACGCCGCGAAACTTGAGCCCACCTTGGTTCGCATGGCTCAGACATTGGAGCCTGGAATGAAGAGCCGAGACGGCGAGGAAAGCCTGCGTTGGAAAGCAGGGTTTGACTTGGCAATGGGTCGAGTGTTGGCGCAGAAAGTTCGCACCGAAACGTACAATGCGATGTTGGCGAAAGCTAAACGAGGGATGTCATTCAAAAAAGAAAAGAACAACACCTGGATTCTGAAACCGAGTGATGAAATTTCGGTAGGCAGTAAGTGGAAGAGTGAAGCGGAAACTGCAACGAAGCTCCTTCAAGGCGTTGCTGATGATCACACAGGAACGCCATGGGCGCTTCTCGCTCAGCAAGAAATGAAGGTTCCAATCGGCTGGAGCTGGGAGGAGGAATTCACGGACCTGAATCCTCCGCGGCGAAACACGCCTGGCAACAATAACAACAATCCGCGTCCCCCGAGCGATGACAAAGCACGCATGTTGAAGAAGGCTCCCAAGCGTCCTGTACCCAAACTCTAACGCTTGCTTTGCCCGACTATTCGCGTCCTGAGGTCGCGGATCGTCGGTTCACATTCTTGCACCCGCTTGCCGGCGATGGTTGTACAGTCGATGGTCTTGCAGTCGATAAGACCTCGCGCGTTCGGCTTCGCCTCTTGAAAGCCGCTAACCATCTTGTTGCGTGGGCAACTCGGCTCTCGTCAAGCGGAATATCGCGAGTCCCAACAGGCTGATCGTGATGGCCAGCAGCACCAGCAGGTGCGTGGAGGCTGGCTCGGGTCCGAAGATGTTTTCAGCGGCGGTCCGCGCGGCATCCCAATCCATCCATTCGGCGAGCAGTCCACGTAAGCGGTAGTTGATCGTCAGCTTATTGGCCAAGGCAGGCACGAATGATAGGCCGTACTCGATGAACAGCGTGTAAAAGACAGCTGTGACCATCGTGCGGCGAAAGAAAATCGTACCGATCAACACGTACAGCGAGGCATGGGCAAAGCAGGACAGAACCGAAAGTACGCATATCACGGTCCACAAGCGAAACCCGCCGGCCGGACCCATGATGACCGCACAAGCGGTCGCCGAAACCAGTGCTGCGGAACAAGACCAAAGGACAGCGGTTAGGTACTTGCCGAGGATTACCAGGTTTCGCCCCGATCGTCGCATCGCCAGGTAGATCCAAGTTTGCCCCTCGACCTCCGTGCTGATGGCAGGGGTGGCCCAGAGCAGAAGCCCTAGCAGACAAACGACCTCAGGGATCAGGAAATAGAGCATCAGCCCCCATGGCTCGACGTCACGTACCGTGACCGTCAGCCGAAGCACGGACATCAAGGCAACCGGGAACAACACCAGGATGATCCATATGGCGCTGCGTCCCAAAGTCCATGATCGACGCAACTCGAAACGAACGACGTCGATCAGCAAGAGAGGGTTCATCTCGATTCTCCCCTGTGAAAGCGGAGTAGCGATTCGAATGCGGTCGTCAAATCACCATCGCTCGATTGGAATCGATCGATGTTCAAGCCATCTTCGGCGATCCATCCGGCAAGAGACGCATAGAGTTTTGATGGGTCACGCAAGCCGATTCGCAGTTCCGTGCGATCATTGCCCAGTTGAACCGAATCGACCCATGGTTGGTCCGCTAGACGATGAATCAGCTTTCCTGCGTCCTCCCCAACGACCGATACTTCCTGCGGAGTATCTGCGATGATTTGTTCCAGCTCCGATGGTGTTCCGGATGCCAGTAACCTGCCTCCATGGATCAGCAGGAACGACGACGTGATCGCTTCGATCTCGTGCAGTACGTGACTGGCAAACAACAGGCTCTTGCCACTCTCGGTCAACGTCTTCAAGAGTTCGGTCATCTGATATCGACCAAGCGGGTCGAGGCCGTTGTAGGGTTCGTCAAGGATCAGCAAGTCAGGTTGATGTGCAAGGGCTTGTGCGATCTTCGTACGTTGCCGCATGCCCAAAGAGTATTCCCCCATCGGCCGATGCATGTTTTCAGTCATTCCCACTTGTTCCAAACTTTCGCAAGCAAGCTTGTCACTTTCTCGGGAAGACACACCATGCAATCGGACTTGGTAAGTCACCCATTCGCGCGCAGAGACATTTGGGTAGAGCACGTCCGTGGTTGGGCAGAGTCCAATCCGGCGTAATATCTTTCGGTGCTGCCACGGATCGTGATCAAACACTTCGACGCTGCCAAGTGTGGGGCGCAGTTGGCCAGTCAGAAGATTGATCAACGTTGTTTTTCCCGATCCGTTCGGACCGACAAGACCATAGGCACCCGGTGGCAATTCGACCCTCAGGTCGTTGACACCAATCACGTTGCCATAGAGCTTGGAAACACGTTCCAGTCGAATCATCAGACACTCAACCTCGCGATGATTCGGCGACGTACGACAATGGTGCCCACGACGGTGATGACAGCTAGCAGCAGCATCGCCGGCCAGACACTGCCATCCGACACGTCGAGGCCGAAGACCCAGCTCTCGACCTTGCCGAGCGTGTGGTAGGGCGAAAGTAGTCGCCAGCGATCCACGTCAGTCGGCTCCAACGTTGGACGGCGTCCACCATTCATGGCACTCATGTTGGTCAAGACTTGGTAGGCGACATAACCCATGACCCAAGTCGCAAACCAGGCGAAAGACGCATAACGGCTTTCGCTGGTACAGGAGGAATAGCAGATGGCGAGCGCGGTCGTCGGCACCACCAGAACAACCGATGCAGCGATGATACGGGCTGGGATGTCCCAGGTTTCGGAAACGACCGATAGATCTGGCGATAGTAGTACGCCAATCACGTACAGCATCAGCGCAGGCACGGTCACGATCATGAAGAGGAACGCCCAAACGACTGCCGATTTGCCGACGATGTATTCCGCGGGTGAGAGTGGGCGCGAAAAGTAGAGCAGATAAGCTTTGCTGCGCAGATCATACGACACCAACATCGGCGCGATCAGTCCAATCAACAGGACCATCGCAGTGAGTTGGGGAACACGAAAGAACGCCAGGATCAGCGTCGACCATATTTCATGCCGAGCTTCGCTGGGGTCGGTCATCGCTTGCAAAGCCAAATCGGGACGTTGCAGTGGCCCACGCAACATCTGAATCACGACGCGCTGCGCCCCAGGTTTACTGGCCGCGTACTCAAACGAGAATATGCCGGCCGCGGGCACAATGATCGGCAGCCACGCCAGCATCAACATCATGCGGATCCAGCGTCGTCGCCAGACAAGTGAGATTCCACTGCGTGCAACGAAGAACGGACGAAACAAACGCTTTGTCCGTTCCCCTTGCCAGCCTCGATAGCCCAGGTCGTGCACAGGCATGTCAGCTCGCCTCTGCAGATGAAACGGCGTCGAAGAAGATTTTGTCCAGCGAGTTCTGGGCAGGAGCCAATCGACGCACGGACGTGTTGGTTGAGGTAGCGATTCGCCAGATCGCAGCCGTGTCGACACCTGTGATTCTCAGCGAACCATCTGGGTCGGTTTCAACGTGGTGCCCCAAGTTCGAAACTTCACGGATGAAGGCGTCGTTTTCGCCATACGTCATCACGTGCAGAGTCGGTTCGGCAGGGCGAGAGAGGTTGGCGAGGGAGTCAATCACTCGCACGGTCCCACGCACCAGGATGATGACTTGATCGCACACGGCTCGCACGTCGGGCAAGATGTGAGTCGAAAGAAGAATGGATTTGCCATGGTCGCGACAAAGCGTACGGATCCGACGTAGCATCGCTTCCCGTTGGTCAGGATCGAGCCCCGTGGTCGGTTCATCCAGGATCAGAAAAGGCGGGTCATGAACCAACGCCTGAGCAAACTTCAGCTTTTGACGCATGCCCGTCGAATAGGATTCCACCGGGCGATAACGTTCTTCGCCGATGTCACAAAAGTCCGCAATCTCATGCGCGCGACGCAGTCCCTCGATCCTTGGCAATCCCGACAAGTTCGCCATGAACGTGACAGATTCGATCCCCGATAGCCCGGCAATGTAGCAATCGTCTTCGGGCAGGTAGCCTACCAGGTCGCGAATTTTCCGCACCTCATTCGGCCAGTTGTAACCAAGTACCGTTCCGCTTCCCTCGTGACTTCGAACCAGACCCAGTAGCGACTTGATGAGCGTGCTCTTCCCGGACCCGTTGGGCCCAAGCAGCCCGGTGATCCCTGGTTCCACACGTAGCGACACATCCGCGAGTGCGCATAGATTGCGATATCGCTTGGTCACTCCGGAGATTTCAATGACCGGGTCCAGTAGATTTCTCCTCAAGGTTGGATCAAATTCCTGTCTCAAGCGAGCATTCAGGAATCTTCGTCGGGCAAACGGACCGCTATCGTACACCGCCGCGATACGCAGCGTGTGAAGACCATGGTTCGGTTTCCAACGCCTGATCTTGGCGATGATTCGAAGTTTTAGTTCTCGGCCATCGAAGACAGTGAACCCTTCGCGAAATGTGGTCGCTATGCTTAAGTATTCACAACCCGATTCCCCCATGCCCAACTGATATGTTCACGAGATTGCTAACTCTGGTTGTTGTGTTGGTGGCGTTTCTTCCGGAGACGCAAGCTGATGAACGGCCCAATCTGATCGTTGTCCTTTGTGACGACCTGGGATACGGCGACCTTGAGTGTTATGGACACCCTCACATCAAGACGCCCAATTTGAATGCACTCGCTGACTCTGGGATTCGATTCACAGATTTTTATTCCACCGCGCCTGTCTGTTCCCCGTCACGGGTCGGATTGCTGACGGGACGCAGTCCCAACCGAGCGGGCGTTTACGACTGGATTCCCGAGGCGGGTAAGCCGAAATCGGATGGACGTGAACGCGTTCACATGCGGGCATCGGAGACGACGATCCCGCAGCTTCTAAAGCAAGCTGGCTATCAAACTTGCATGGCGGGGAAATGGCACTGCAACAGTGAGTTCAACAACGACGAACAACCTCAGCCCGGCGATTTTGGATTCGACCATTGGCTGGCGACCCAAAATAACGCTTCGCCATCGCATGAGCATCCAACGAACTTTGTGCGAAACGGGGAGCCGGTTGGTCTGATCGAAGACTTCAGCTGCCAGATCGTGGTTGATGAGACCTTAGCTTGGTTGGAGAAGGCGAACCGTGAACAGCCGTTCTTCATTTACGCGGCGTTTCATGAGCCGCACGAACCGGTTGCCTCGCCAAGCGATTTGGTTGACCAATACCGCGATGTCAGCGAGAGCGAGGATCAGTCGCAGTACTTTGCGAATGTCGCCAACGTCGATGCGGCCGTTGGAAAACTTGTGGCTGGCTTGGTACGTCTCGATCGACGCGAAAATACATTGATCGTCTTCACCTCCGACAATGGACCGGAAACGTTAAAACGCTATAGCCGTGCGGCACGCTCCCATGGGCGACCGGGGCCGCTCAGGGGGATGAAGCTCCACACAACGGAAGCAGGATTTCGCGTGGCCGGCATCATGAACTGGCCCGGTCGGATTGCCGCTGAAAAGCAGGTTATCGCAACGCCGGTTTCCGCGCTCGACTTCCTGCCAACGTTTTGCGAACTTGCGAATGCCGAGATTAGCGCGGAGCTCGAGTTGGACGGGACAAGCTTTCTGCCCGTGTTGAGCGGCGAGCCATTGCCTCGCGAAAAACCATTGGTATGGGCCTACTTCAACGCTTTGAACGAGTCTCGTGTCGCGATGCGAGATGGGAAATGGAAAGTACTCGCGAGACTCAATGGCGGAAGCGTTCCAAAGATGCAGAACGTGACCCGTGAGACGTTGCCAACGGTTCGCGATGCGGAACTCACCGACATCGAGATTTACAACTTGGAAGAAGACATTCACGAAGCGAATGATCTGTCCGAAGTAGAACCTGCACTTGCCAAGCAACTAGCAGAAAAGTTGGAGCGTCACTATCGCGAACTCGTCAACCATTCTCACGTTTGGTGAGTCTCGGTTGAGTGTTGGGCCGATTTCGGATCTTTGAGCTTCTGCTGCGCGGACATCAGGAATTGCATCGCATCCATGGGGGTCATTGCATTGACGTCCAGCGACTGCACTTCTTCCAGCAGTGGATGGTCTGCGAACCCGAATAGCGTCATTTGGTATTGGCCACCGTTCGGGTCAACACCCGGTGTTTGAATGGTGGGTCGATCGAAGGCGTCGCGATGGTCTGCTTCGAGTTGCGACAGCACATCTTTTGCGCGTTCATTGACTTCCGTTGGGATGCCAGCCAGCCTTGCCACATGGATGCCATAACTCTTGTCGGCGCCACCGGGCACAATTCGGTGCAAGAACACGACCTCGTCGTTCCATTCTTTGACGGCGACGTTCAAATTAGCGACGCGCGGAAGCGATTCGTCGAGTTGAGTTAATTCGTGATAGTGCGTCGCAAATAGCGTTCGGCAACCGATCTGCTCATGGAGATGTTCGGTGATTGCCCAAGCCAAAGACAGCCCGTCGTAGGTGCTCGTTCCGCGACCGATCTCATCCAGGATCACGAGGCTGCGAGACGTTGCAGTATTGAGAATCCTTGCCGTCTCGACCATTTCGACCATGAACGTACTCTGACCTCGGCTCAGTTCATCACTTGCGCCGACCCGAGCGAACACACGATCGGCGATTCCTATCATGGCATTCTTCGCGGGGACAAACGAACCGGCCTGCGCCAGCAGCGTGATCAAGGCAACTTGACGGATATAAGTGCTTTTCCCGGCCATGTTGGGACCGGTGACCAACAATATCATTCCGCTCTCGGGGGAGTGGACACAATCGTTTGGCACGAACTCACCCTGCGGCATCGTGATGTCAAGCACCGGATGCCGTCCCTCTTCGATTCGCAACACCGAATCATCCGTCAGGGTTGGCCGCACCCAACCTCGC
>JBPCVD010000215.1:0-11956 GCA_051010815.1 Rubripirellula sp. | reverse complement strand
GCGTGACATTCTGACTCGTCGGATCAGGAGGAGGTGCCGCAAATGGGTTTGCATCCGGATTCGCAGGACCCGGGTTGTCCTCAGCTTGCATCGCCGACTCTCGAATCAGCACGATCGGGATCCGCGTGATCGGAATCAGCAAGATCCCGGTCGGCGCTGGCCAACGCTACCTCGTCGCCGGGCATCGAATCATGGACAGACTGGCTCGCTTCGGCCGCCTGATTAGAAACGTAGGGTGGCAATCCCAGCAACTCATGAAGCTGACGCTCTAGCGTCGCCATGACTGGGTCTTCGGTCGTCTTCCGATCGCGTTTCGGACTGACGGGAATCGCGGGCCCAACACTGACGACGACCGACATCGGACGGTGGACTCTGGCTTCGTCGGTGATGTCTTCCTCAAACTTTTCGACCGTTTCTAATAATCGTTCGTTGGTTGGGTGGCTGCGGACGTATTCAGGCGCGTAGTGGCCAAGCTGCTGAGCGATGTACATGTCGGCCATTAGGTCCCATCGCCGCTTTCGCTCCTCGTCGGAGAGTTCGCCTGAAATCATGTCGCGTAGGATCGTCGTCCTTAGTTGCTTGACGCGACCGACGATCGTTTCCTCCTTCTTGCCTTCCAACCACTCGTCTTCGATGGGATCCAAGATGCGGTCAATCAATCGTTGAAGTCGTTCCGGAATTTCGCCGTTCTGCGGGGCACCGAAGTATTCGATTTCCTTTAGCCACAGCAATGCCTCACCAACGCGATAGATGCGTTTGACACGGTCCGGTTCACGTTTTGGCCGCCACGACAGTCGCTGTTCAATCGCGTCGAGCGTCTCATGCAGGGCTTCGTCAATGTCGCCATGAAAGCGATATCGAATCCCCACCGCGTGAACGACCACCTGGCCCGCCGGGTCTTGTTTGGCTCGCTTCTTGGCGGCAGACCGGGCGATGAATGAGACGCCTTCCATGAGCGCGAGAAGGCGATCATTGGTGCGCGTGATGACACCTTCGGGAAAGATCACAAGGGGATGGTCCGCCCGCTCCAGAATCTCGATTCCGGCCTGCAATGCCTGGCGGTCGAGGCCTTCTCGGTAAACGCTGAATGCACCGATGCGTCTGAGTACGAATCTTTGAAGCCAGCCTTGTTTAAATAGGTGCCAGCTTGCCATGGTGTGTCCCGATACGCCGGCGCGATGGCACAGCTCGGCAATCACACTTGGATCCGCAGGGCGACAGTGATTGGGGGCGATCAAAATGCCATGCCCAGCTTTAATCGAGGCCTGCAGGTGTTCCAAACCTTCGACCTTCATCTCCTCGATCCCATAGCTGCGTCGCAACCACCAGGGCATCATCGTTTGCAGAAGTCGCGGCCACAATTTGCCGCGATAGGGAGGCACAAACTCGTACGGTTCGTCAATCACAACGGAATGCATCGGCCAGCCACTCGAAAACCGCGGGACTTTGATCGGACGCTTCACGCGACAGCGCCCCGCACATGATAGCGTCCGCGTCTTCGAAACGGCAGCTACCGACGGGCGTTACGCAATGAAAGTTCACGGCCAGCATCCCAAGTCTGACGTCACGACTCATTCCTTGGCAAACGACTCGCGATCTGGAATCGGGTGCACGCCAAACGTCTCCACCAGGATCGCATACATCGCCGGGACAATGATGAGTGTCAGCACCGTCGTCATGACCAGCCCGACGATCATGCACCACGCAAGCCCTTCCCAGAGAGGTCCGCCGCTGAGGGCCAAGGGCAGCAGGCCGCCGACCGTCGTCGCCGTTGTCAGGAAGATGGGAAGCATTCTCTGCTTACCGGCCTCGACCAGGCAATCACGAAACTCCTTACGCGTGAGACCCTGAATGGGCCCACTGCCATCGCATGCCTCGGCACGTTGTTGAATCAATTGGTCTGCGAATTCGAAGTAGATGATGGCCGTGTTCAGCACGATCCCAAACAACGCCAGAATGCCAAGTTGAGGCATGAATCCCAGTGACAGTCCGGACAGATACAGACCGAGATTGGCTCCTGCCAAAGCGAATGGCAACGTCGTCAGGATCACAAACGGTTTGGACCAGCCGCTGTACTGGCAAATCAGGCACAGCAAGATTAGCACGAACGAGATGCCAAACGAATTCAGCATTTGGCCACCCGCGCGAGCGCTTTCCTCGAAAGAACCGCCGGGTTCGACTCGAAAACCTGGTGGCAGTTGTTCGACCAACTCGGCCATCGCTTCAGAATTCAAAACGCGCGTGACAACGTCGTTTCCGGTCACGCCAGGTTCCATTTGAGCGCTGATTTCAATGACGCGATTCATGTCACGTCGATCGATTCGAGAGTGTTCAAACGAACGGTTGAATTCTGCAAGCGATGCCAACGGTATCTTGCCGTGGTCGCCTTCCACATAGGCTTCCCGAAGCCCGCTGATCGACAGGCGTTGCTCGGGAGTCAGTCGGAAGTAGACGGGAACTTGATGGTCACCCTCGCGAAACGTCGTCAGTCTTAACCCGGAGTAATACGAGTTCAGCGTCTTTGCGACCTGGGCATTGGTCACGCCAGCCAGGACCGCTTGTTCCTGATTGACGTCGACCTGAATCTGGTAACCGCTAACGCCCCAGGAATCGGCAACGTCCCAAGTTTCGGGCTGGTTCCGCACAATCGTCTTGATGCGATTGCTGATCGATCTCAAGGTCTTTGGGTCAGCGAAGCCGTTTCCAATGACACGCAGCACCAGGGGATCAGCCGGCGGTCCTAGTGCAAGTTTGACGGGGACGATCCTCGCCCCGACGACTGGATCGATCCCGAGTTCCGCATTGCCGAGTTCGCAAGCTTCGCGAAGTTGTTGCGCATAGTCATTGGTCATGCGTCCGTCATGGGTGCGCACCAGGATCTCCGCGAAGTTGCGTGATTGTGGTTCGGGATCCCATCCCAAGTGCCATCTTGAACCTCCACCGCCGACCATCGTACGCATGGCACGCAACCGCGAAGCACCTGTTTCGGAGTCCGCATCCAATCGACGCAGGATTGATTCGACTTGTTTGGCGACTCGATCCGTGTCGTCGATGGTCGCCGTTTCTGGCAGCATGATCTTGACGGCGAATTGGTCACGAGCAGCGTCCGGAAAAAACTCGGAGCTTACGGGCAACGCAAGGATCCCAACCAATGCGAACGCCGAAATCCAAACGGTCATCCACTTGAATCGTACCGCAAGACTGCCGACGCCTCCGTAGAGGCGAAAGAAGACTGGCTCCCCAGAGATCATCGCCAGGAAACGTTTTGGCAAGACGCGATGGAACAAGGCGACCACGGGCGACGCGGGGCGATCGTCTTTCGGAACGCGGATGACCAATCCCGCCAGTATCACGCAGAACGTCATGGCGAGAATCCAGCTGATCGCGAGTGTCGTGGAGACGGTGATCGGCAAGCTGTAGATGTATTCCTTTCCGCCACCCTGCAACGCGAACAGCATCGGGATGAAGGCTGCCATCGTGGTCAGGGTCCCCACCAGCATTGGAACCGCCAGCGTATTGGCACCCTCGATTGCCGCAGTAAAGGGTTTCATACCCGCAATCTGGTTGGTTCGCGCTTGATCGCAGACTTGAACCGCATTGTCGACCAGCAGACCGAGCGAAATGATCAACGCGGCAAGTGAGATTTGCTCGAGTTCGACGCCGAGGGCCGAGATGATTCCGACCGAGCTGATGACGACGACAGGAATGTTGGCAGCCATCACGAAGGAGGTGCGAAAGCCGACCACCAGGTAAACCACGATCACCACGATCGCGATCGCTTGCAGCACATTGATGACGACATTGTTGATCTTCGCGGCAACGTTCTCGGATTGATCCGAGACTGGCGTCACTGCGATATCCGCGGGGAGCCGTTGCTCCAGATTGACCAATTCGTGAACACGCTGTTTCGCTCGGTCGCAGATGTCGATGATGTTCGATCCCGACTTCATGGTCAGGGCGACCATCACGGCGGGCTCCGAGATTTGGGCATCCCCAAAGCGGCACAGATAACTCGCCGGGTCCTCTAAGTCCCGAGTCACGGTCAGCCCGAGGTCGGAAAGCATCACGCTGTTTTCGTCGTCCCCGGCGCGAACGATGCTCGCGATGTGTTCAATCTCGCTGACGGCGTTGAATTCCCCGCCAGGTTTGACCAAGTAACGCCCGGAACGCGTGTCAATTTCACCTCCCGGTTCAATGATGTTGCGGTCCTTGGCAAGTTTTTCCAATTGATCCGTCGTCAGGCTCAACTGAGACCAATTTCCCAGGTCCGTCTCGATGTAGACCGCTTCCTCGCGCACACCAAACAGGTCAACCTTTCCCACACCGTGAAGGAGTCGCAGTTCATCTTGAACCAGTTCCGCAAATTCCTCGAGCTCACGATCGGAGTACCGATCAGCTGTTCGTACCTCGGAACGTTCGTGAGTCGGCGTTTGATAGACTGCTAACAACAAGACCGTCGTGTCACCGAATTCATCGTTGACAATGGGACGCACGTCGGGGTCGGGCATCTCCACGAGCTGAACGCGTGCTCGAACCTTGTCCCAGACGTCTTGGATTTCGTTGGGCGAGACCCAGTCCTCTAACTCCACAAAAACGGTCGACTGCCCGTTACGCGTGATCGATCGCGTCAGCTTCACGTCTTCGATGCTGATCAGTTTGGTTTCAAGTTTGTCGGTGACCAGCTCTTCTACGGTTTCCGCAGGTGCTCCCGGCCAACTGGTCGAAACGACGCAAACGCGAATTGTGAACTGTGGGTCTTCGCGACGCGGCATCGTGAAGAAAGCAACCACGCCCCAGGTCATTGCCAGGACGATCGCGGAGATCACAATCGGTTTGTATTTGACGGCCCAATAAGAGAGGCTCATTGGCCGGTCTCCGCATCTTCGACGCCGAGTAGTTCACGCGTCATGGGCACTGCGTTCTCTTCGAGCGGTTGCAATGTTGTTGGCAGATCGGTTGACGCTTGCAAGTCGACGAGTTTGACGGGATTGACCCGTTCGCCATCATTCAGAAAGTGCACACCTCCCACGACGATTCGCATTCCGTCCTGCAACTCGGAAGATCGAATCTCAACCAGCGACCCGTTCGCAAGCGAGTCAAGTCGAATCATTTCGACCGGCACCTTACGAACCGTATCGCCTTCGATCGCGAACAGCCATGCGGTGTCTGATTCTTCGTAGACGGCATTGATGGGGACGAAGTAACCTTCGTCGAGGTCGTCGCCCGATAGATTGACGTAGGCAAGGTCGCCGGGTCGAAGAATCCATTGTTTACCCGTGTCGATGACGATCGTGTCCCCTTCCCAATCCACGGCCAATCCAGAGGGCGCCGTGATTTCACCGGCGATCAGTGTTTCAAGTCCAAAGACACTCTCGTCAATGAGCTTGACGACGCGGAAATTCCAGATGCCCAGAAATGAGAAGACGGTCGGCTGAAGTTCGATCCTTTGTTTCTTGACTTTCAAGAGCTCAGGGAACGTTTGACCCATTTTGGCGTTTGTGATCTGGTAAACGTAGTCTCCCTCTTCATCCTTGAGAATTGACTTTTCCTCGACCACAAAAACATCCATCGGCGCGCTGACGATGCGGTTGACGTACAGCGGCCAAATGTCGGGCGTTCGACCAACGGTTTTGGCGTCGGCGGAAACTGGAAGGGGAGGTTGATAACGATCGTTCAGCAACAACAGTGTCAGTGAGAATGTTCGTGTCGTCGGGTCGGCACTTGTGTCAACGCTGTACACAAATGCGTTGGTATCTTTCTGAGTCCGCTCGTCATCTGGAAGTGAGTAGGTCACAGGCAACTGACGTCGTCGGCGCATCTCCCTTGACTTCTCGGCGGAGACCTCCACTTCGACCTTGATCGGATCCATCATCTGCAGCGTTACCACCGGCGAGCCCGATGATACGAGGCTGCCGGGCACGACGTGCACATCGGAAATCTGTCCCCGATAGGAAGCATACAGTTTGGTGTGCGTGAGGTCCCGCTCAGCGTCTTTCAGTGACAATTCTGCACTTGTCAAACGGGCTTTCGATGCATTCAGTTCTTCCTCTGCTTGGGACTGGTTTGCTTCGAGCGTTTTCAATTGGGCCTGACGAACTTTCAGTATGTTTCTTGCACGATCGAGTTCGGCCTGAGAGCCGGCACGATTCTGTGTCAGTTCTTCTGCTCGACCGAATTCAGACATCGCCAGCTCAATGTCGGCTTCCGCGGAATCGATTTCAGCTTGCAGCGATTTATCGAGACGGATTTGGATTCCCTTTTGCTCGAGCTTCGCGATTTCGATTTGGGCCTTGGCGATATCGACGGCGACCGTGTAGGCCTCGTCGTCGATCTCTGCCAAGACCGTGCCCTCGCGAATCATGTTGCCGTCACCGTCAACAATGCGACCTTCAATGTTTTCACCCGGTTCCAGGACCCACTTCACGCGACCGGGGACCTCGAAGCCAATTTGCTCGGTCTTCCAAGATTTCACGGCGCCAGAAACCAGGTAGGCGCCCGGCGGGCGACTTCGCTCCAATGCCATGTAGGTGACCGGTCGAGCCGATTTGATCTGGGCTCGGTCGCCATCGGAGTTGCAGCCCAACGCGACCACGCAAAGTAACGCCATCATGCTGTAGGCGACGATATGGCGCGACGCAGCGAGTCGGCAGGACTTCGTGACCGGATCGGGCGCGGTGAATTCTGTCCTGGCGGCGACTCGATCGGTCATGGATTTCACGTGGTGAGGCAAGAGGCAGAGAAGATCGGCCACCGATTGTTCTCTGCGAGACGTGGAAAGAAAAGCGGTCGCATCGCCGCTTGGGCAGCGTTGGCGGTTCGGGAATACGATTCCGCTCTAGACCGTTTTAGCGTCTTCGCCCATCGGACGGTAAGAAGCTCAGGTCCCGAGCAAGACGCGGAATTTCGGGTGAAAGCGAGTTCTCCGTGATGTGTCACCCGAGTTTCGTCGTCAAATCCCGACGGACGAGGGATGGAATGTGCAATCAAGCGGTTTGGGATTGGTGATGGCAAGGGATCAGCGACCCCAGTTTTGGATCGCGGCAACCTCACAGAAGAAAAAGAGATCAATTCCGTAAACGCAAAAGCGATCCTCGACGCTGCTCAATCTTCGCTTCGCTTTGGCGGTGAAGTGGATTCGAAGAAATATTCAGGGTAGTTCAGTTCGAGATGCTGCTTATTCGGCTTGCCGTCCACAAAACAATCATCGATCTCTGCTTTAAGTTGCTCCAGATTTCGTGGGTCCAACAGAGGGTCATTGGTCTGGTCTCGCCAGCTAGCGAGAGTGGTCTGCAGACGAGTCAGTGTTTCTCGATGCTCGCGATTCGATGCAAGATTCTCGAACTCGTGAGGGTCGTTTTCGAGATCATAAAGTTCAAACTCAGGTGGCTTACGCATGCGTTGATAGGCTTGGCGGACGGGGTCCGATGATCGCTCGATGACTGCGGATAGACCTTCGAAGAATCGCTGCTCAGTGAAGGCGTATCCCGGGTTCACCTGTTCCGGCAGTAAGTTTTGGATCAGCTTGTAACGAGCATCACGGACGGTTCGTTGTGGGAAGAAATTGTGCGCCGAATGGAGGTGATATTCGGTGAATAAGTACTCTCGCCAATCCGGTGTGCTCGAATGCAGCAACGGCAAGAGTGAACGGCCCGCCAGCTTGCCTGGAGAATCGAGCTTGGTGATTTCGAGTAGCGTGGGATACAAGTCGAGCGATGAAACGAGCTCTTGTCTGACCAATCCCTCCGAAGTCCGTCCTGGCCAACGAATGATCAGTGGAACACGCAGACCACCTTCGTAGGAGGTTCGCTTTCCGCGCAGCAGGTCGGCTCCGTGGTCACCCAAGTAGATCACGATCGTCTTGTCGGCCTGCCCAGACGATTCCAACGCATCTAGTAGATCGCCAACCAGGGAGTCGAGACGCTGCATGCAGTTGTAGTAGGCTGCCGTGTCTGATCGGAGTTCCGCAGTGTCGAGTCCAAAGTACTTGAGTGGGGTAATGTCGTCGCCGCTCAGTATTCGTTTGGGCAATCCATCGATCTGATCCAGGAATGGCCGGTGGGCGTCTGGATAGTTCACGCAAAGAAAGAATGGCCGATCGGAGGATTGAAAGACTTTGGCGGCCTTCGAAGCGTATTCGTTCAGCCCTTTTCGGCTGAAGTTCGCAGTCTTGATTTGATGGGAATCAAACGGGAATGCGGACGCTGGATTGACATGCAGTTTTCCGAGAATCGCGGTTCGATACCCGACGTCATGAAGACTGCGGACGAGGTTTGGGGTTTGCGGGTCGTACAGGCGGTATTTCCAAGTTGCGAGTCCGATTTGTCCGTTTTGATGTGGGTACAGACCCGTAAAATAGGCGGCGCGTGACTGACTGCAGCCTGCCTGCGGCACATACGCATTGTGAAAACGAACACCTTGATCGGCGAGTTCGTCCAGTCGGGGAGTACTGACGTACGGATCTCCGTAGCAGCCAAGTTCTTGTCCGTTGTCTTCTGAGACGATCAGCAGAATGTTTGGACGGTTGTCGGAATCGATCGCCTTTTCTTCGTCAGCTCGCAGAAGCGAATGCTGGTCATCGTCAGCTCGCAGAAGCGAATGCTGGGAGACAAAGATCACGATAGCGAGCAGCGGTGCGAGGCGTCCGCAATGGTCGAGACAATTCAGAGTTGAAGTCGGAAGAGGGCTCACGGGGGTATCAATCCGAAGTCGGGGAGGGGCGGGCGGCTTTCCAACCGGCAGTCAGAGTCTCGGACAGTTGCTTTTGCACGTCCGCGTACTTGGGGGCGTTCGCAATGTTGGTCATCTCTTCGGCGTCGACGTCATGATCGTACAGTTCCGAAGCGATGACGGTCTTCGTGGTCCAATCTTGCCACTCGACATATCGATAGCGTTCGGTCCGAACGGCGTAACCCATGATGTCGCCATGTCTGCGGTGTCGATGGCCCGTGGTCGCGCGAGGGAATTGACTGAAGGCTGCGTTTTTCCAAGCAAGCGATGGATCCTTCAGCAGAGGCACCATGTTCGTGCCTTCGAGTCCGCTCGGGATCGGGAATCCGCAAACGTCGACCAGCGTCGGATAGAGATCCACCAGTTCGACCAACCGGTCACAGACGGAGTCTTGTCTGAACAATGAGGGCGTGGGGGTGTCGGGGCTTCTTTGTGCGTTCGCGCCGGAAGGGCATGCGATGATGAGTGGGACTCGTGTCGCCAATTCGTAGTTGTTTGCTTTCGTCCACAGCCCTTGCTCGCCGAGATGGAATCCGTGGTCGCCCCAAACCACGACAACCGTATTCTCGTGCAACGATTGGGTCCTCAACTCGTTCAACACGCGACCGATCAAGGCGTCTATGTAGCTGACGCATGCAAAGTAGCCATGTCGAAGTCTTCTAACGTGAGACTGTGTCAGGTGACCATCCTCTGGAACGTCACGATAACCCTCAAGTTCACGCCAGCTTCGTGTTGCCAATTCCGGCGCCGATTCCGGATGCTGCGGATGTTTGGGCATCGGGATTGACGGCGCGTCATACAAATCCCAGTAGCGTTTGGGAGCGCAGAATGGCAGGTGCGGTTTGCGGAACCCCACAGCGAGAAAGAAAGGTTCTTCGCGGGCCGATCGTTGTCTCAGGTACTTGAGGGCGGCTCGGCAGGCCAGGCCATCGGCATACGCGTCGTCTGGGACGTCTGCAGATTCGAAGGAATCACGCTTCAGCCCGGCGCCGCTGAGATTCTGCTGTGAGGCGTAGCGAAGTTTGGGGTCGCGAACGACGTCATGGATCGGTGATTCCGACCAAGAAATATCGTCTTTGGCGGGCTTGCCGTTGCCATGAAAGATCTTGCCGATGCTTTGGGTGTGGTAACCCGCCTGCCGGAAGAACTGAGGCAGTGTCACGACATCGGGTAAGGCTTGCCGAAAATGCGTGCCTAAATCCCAGACACGGGTCGTGTCGGGCCGCCGACCGGTCAACAAGGAGAGGCGAGATGGGCTGCAAACGGCTTGTTGGCAGTACGCCCGCGTGAACGTCGTTCCCCGCGATGCCAGTCGGTCCAGATTGGGAGTCAACGCCGTCGAGTCACCGTAACAGCCGATCGTGGGCCGCAGATCATCAACCGCAATGAATAGGATGTTTGGTCGGGGCTGCGATGAATCGACGCATCGCGCCGGCACCGCAAACAGCATTGCCATCGCGACCGTGACGATGCAACTCAACAGCGAGCGATGTGAACGCAGTCGCCGGAGTGTGTGTCGTCCATGGGGAGGGAAGCGGACGTTGGACAGCAGTTTCATTCGCTCCCCGCCATGATTGGAACGGGCGTTCGTGTTGGAAGGTTGAATACCTCGCATTCTAACTTGCGCGTTCCAGCAAGTGGGCTCCGATCGTCCGCACTTCTGTGAAGTGAGTGCAACAACGAATCCGTTAACGTTCCCAGAACTCACATGCGAGCTCGTTCACCAGAGCAATTGGGCATCGTCTAAGGGATTCGGTAGGACCATAGCTGTCCAGCGTTGCCATCGCTTTCAACCTAACCGGGATGTTGACGTGATCGATGAATTGGCCGTTGACGATGGCATTCTTCGACACTAAAACGACGCTGCTAGATTGAACTCCCAGACGATATGTGACGGACTATGACTGTGCTCGGCAAGCGTCGCCGTAAGAAACTGCAACGCAAACTCGACGTTGAGTACGGCTATCGCGACTATCACGATCGCGATGTCGAGGTCCGCAAAGGAGATTGCGGCTACGGTGTCTTTGCCAGTCGGCAATTCCTGCCGGGTGAGCTGATCATTGAGATCACCGGGCAACTCTTGCGACAGGAAAGCTACGACGGTTCAAGCTTCGTGATGGAGCTGGACGGAAAGTGGTGTCTCGAGCCACAGATTCCGGCTGCGTTCCTGAATCATTCCTGCAGTCCGAACGCCGAGATGCTGCAGGTCACGAAGTACTCGTTGGCGCTAATGGCTGTCTGCAATATCGAAAGTGGGACGGAGATCACGTTTGACTATCAATGGCCCGCTTTGGACTGGATTCCACAGTGTCTGTGTGGTGCCCCCGTTTGCCGTGGGTGGGTCGTCGACAAGAACGAAGTCAAGGCGATGCAAAAGATCGCGAAGCGTAGAAGCGCGAAGTAGAGCCGTGGGCTCCTTCGCCCAGCTGGCATCCGTAGACGGGCAGGCAGTGGGCTTTCGAAATGGGCAGACAGTGGGCTTTCGAAATGGGCAGACAGCGGGCTTTCGACGCTGGCTAGCAGTTTGTAATCCGCGTCGTGTCGTTACTGCGTTCCACTGAGCAGCTTGGATGGGATATTGGTCAACTGAAATCGATTGCGCATGATCGTCGTCCCGTTCGCAAGGACGGATGCAGCGAAATCAAAAACCTGACTGACCTCATCTTGCATTTGAACTTTGACCCGGAGTTGATCACCCGGTCGCGCGAAACCCTTGTAGCGAGCCTGCTTGACTCTTACCAACACCCCCAAGGCAAACTCATTGAAGTCGGGGTCGTGCGTGTTGTATTCCTGCATGGGATTATGACGTGCTGCAATCAGAATGCCTGCCGACTGAGTGGTCAGTTCCTGCAGCATTGCACCGGGAAAAATGGGAGCCCCGGGGAAGTGCCCCTGCAGAAAGTTCTCCTGTCCCGAAACTGTTCGCTCCGTGATGACACAGTCGTCCTCAATGGAGACGATGTTTTCAACCAGCAGGTAGGGCGCCCGATGATGGAGGTAGTCTTCGACGTGCGGGAATTCGTGATGATACTTGGGCATGATGATCAAGGCTGAAGGCTGGCATTGCGGGCGTCCGGCTTCGTGCCGGTTAGATCACCATATCAGGTCGTCAAAGTGTCACGAGGTGCCGTTCAACGATACGTTCTGTGGTGGCTGAGCTTTCCGAGGGCAACACCGAACGGGCGATTGATTCGCACATTGGCGGTCGAGATCTTCGCCGCAGTGTGGC
>JBPCVD010000214.1:0-3246 GCA_051010815.1 Rubripirellula sp. | reverse complement strand
TCGGGTTCATACAGGAACAGTCCCAGGTCTGCGGTGTCGAGCCACTCGTGATAGTCCTTGGTCGATAGATTCGATGTCATGACCTCCAAAGGACCATCGCTCTTGCCTGCTAACGCTTGCTCATAGCTACGGTGCATCGAATTGGGGACCATTTGCCGCCAGCGGTCTTTGGGCATCTGCATCGAAAGCTGAAATCGTTGGGTCTTGAGCAAGGTCGACTCGACTCCCTCAAGCAGTTCGGAGATCGCTCCCCTGCCCTTTTCGGCTCTTGGCAGTCCAGCCAGGACAGCTTTGATCGGCTGCTTGCCGGCGTCTCGCGTCACGGATCGGCGTCGCGTTGGATATGGAATCGATGTGATGCGGGATCCGCATTCGGTGCCACGAAGTTGTTCTGCCAACGAATCCGTGGTCGCGTGGACATGCACGCGATGGGGGCGGAGATCATTCATCGCGCCGCGTATCTGACGACCGATCTCTTTTAGTCGCGAATCGCGGTCCGCCTGACGTGCATCGTGCAAAGCGAAATGAAAAATGATGTCGATTCGCATCGACGCAAGACTCATGCGTTTCATGGCATCGGCGAGTGCCAGCATTGCGAAGTCGTCGCCGGTGTTGATCAATAACGAGTCGGCCGACGTTGGGCGGATTTCGGTTAGCAGTCGGCAAAGATCATTCGACCATTGCTCCAGCATGCGTTGAGGTCGTTTCTGTGGAGGTACCGCGCGGTCTCTGAAGCGCGCCATCAGATTCTGCCAACCGGATCCGCCGATCGGGCGACCGTTGGCATCGCGTCGAAGATTCGAGTTGCCATCCACGCCCAGCGACCAACGAACAAGTCGACGCGTTTGGAATGTCGGTTTAACTTGCCAAGCGGGTGGCACGACCGACTGCTCATCAAAGTTGGCATGGGTCGCCAGTACATTTCTGAAGCCGAGTTCTTCAGCACCGCTCAGCAGCAGTGTGGCCAGTTCGAAATAGTGACCGCCGATATCGCGGATGTTGTCGTCCACCAAGATCATTCGTGGACGATGCAAACGAGCAGCATGGTGGGGAAGAGTCACGCCAGAATCCTTTCCTTGGCTTGAACGGCGTTCGCCGAGTGCTCCGATTGATCGGTTAGCGATCGACGAACCACGCGATGGTAGCGAGCCACACCACGAGTTACCAAGAGCAAAGCGTACGAGACGCCGGGGGATCTCTCACGCCTCCTGGATGCGGCGTGTCTGTGCCAATACGTGATGCCCCAAGAAAGGAGACAGAACCTGAGGCTCAGGCGGTGATTGCGTTCTTCAGAAGCAGTCTCCTTGCTAGCAATCGATCGTCATGCGCGATTGGATCGGTTCGGAGCTTGTGCGTCCTGCGCGGACTATGCATCCCGCAAATCGCGGAACGGTAGCACGTGTACCGCGCAGGCAAACTGTGCGTCCTGCGGCAACTGTGGCTATCAATTCGTCGTTGTGGGGGGCAAATCGCAATGTTGCAGGCTTCGTAGGAGTTGTGACGATGCCACCCGATGTTCCACGTGTGCGCTTTCAGTGGGTGATTCAGAAAAGTCGAATTAACGGCATGGATTTTCAATGTTGAAGAAGCATCGATCTAGCACCCGAGCGAAGTTCACGGCGCGCCTGATGGCAGTGCTCGCGATCAGTTCACCGCTGGCCCTACGCGCGGCGGACATCACCGTAGTGACCAACAGCGATTCCGGCATTGGCTCACTTCGACAAGCCATGATCGATGCGGTCGCTGGCGATCGAATTCTTTTCGATGCGAGTTTGGCGGGTTCGACGATCACGCTCGACAGCATGTTGCCGGTGATCGATCAAGACCTGATGATCGTCGGTGACGGCGCACCCAATTTGGTGATTGATGGTGCGAATGCGAGTCGCGTCTTCTTCGTGCAGACCGGCACCGTTGAAATCTCGACACTAACCATTCGGAATGCGACGGCAAACGGTGGTGATGGTGGCAGTGGAGGCGTGGGCGGCGGCGGCGGCGGCCTGGGCGCCGGAGGTGCAATTTTTGTGGATAGCAGTGGCGTCCTGACAATCTCTGCGCTGACGATCGAAGACAGCGCGGCGACCGGTGGCGACGGCGGAACCTATCAACCGGTCGCTGATGGCGGCTCGGGTGGTGGTGGCGGCTTGGGAGGCAACGGTGGCTCAGGTGGTGTTGGCACGGCGACCGGCGGCGGCGGTGGTGGTGGTGGTTTGAACGGCGTCGGCGGCGATGGTGGCGGACTTGGCGGCGGCGGCGGTGGCGGAATTGACGGCGCGGGCGGAACGGGTGACGGAACTGCTGCGACCGGGACGGACAGTGGTGGTGGCGGAGGAGGTGCAGCCGCGGGCGGAGCCGGTACAGGTACCGCAGGAAGCGGCGGAACGGGTGACGGAACGAACGGCGGTGGCGGCGGTGGCGGCGGCACAGGCGGTACCGATGGGATTGACTTCGACGAGGTTGGAACGGGCGGCGGCGGCGGTACAGGTGGTGTTGGTGGCGGTGGTGGCGGAGCTGGTCAACTCGCCAGCGGAGCTGCCGGAGACGGTGGAGATTTCGGTGGTGGTGGTGGTGCTAGTGACGGCAGCACCCTGGATGCCGGAGACGGTGGCTTTGGGGCAGGTGGTGGTGGCGGAAACGATGCAGGTTCTACCGGCGGCAACGCCGGCTTTGGTGGTGGCGGTGGTGCCTCCATTTCTGCTGGTAGCGGAGGCGACTGGGGCGGCGCCGGAGGTGCGACGGGTGCCGGCGGCGGTGGTGCTCTTGGAGGGGCCATTTTTGTTCGGACAGGCGGAAGCTTGATCCTACAAGACACCGGTGTTTCAGGTAGTGCGGTGACGGCCGGTGCGAGTACGGGCGATGGGGTCGCCGGGACTGCGTCAGGAGACGGCATTTTTCTGCACGATGTTGATCTATCAATCGACGTCACCGAAGGAAACGCGGTCACGATCGCTGACGTGATCGCGGACAACTCGCCGGTAGGTGGGTCCGCAAGTAGTGTGACCAAGACCGGCGCTGGGATGCTTTCTCTCGATGCCGCCAACACTTACACCGGCAATACAAACATCACGGCCGGGCAACTGCAATTGAACGGATCTCTTGCCGGTGGTGCGAGCGTTAGCAGTGGCGCGACCCTCTCCGGAAACGGATCGATCGCGGGTGACGTGACGAGTTCCGGAACCCTGGCTGCCGGCAGCGGGATCGAAACGCTGAACTTCGGTGCTGGGCTGACAATCAACGGTGGAACGGTGG
>JBPCVD010000213.1:0-2998 GCA_051010815.1 Rubripirellula sp. | reverse complement strand
TTCGACGTGGAAAGCGTCTTGGCAAAGACGATCACTTAGTGGAATGGAAGAAGCCATTCATCAGAGGTGCCGGTCGTGCTGCCCAACTTGCGATGCCACGCTTGATTACTGTCCGAGAAGCACGAGTAAGAATCAATCAACCAGGCTTTCGGACACGCACAATGGTGATTGTGACGACCTTACTTGATCCAAGCGAATACAGCAAAGAAGACTTGGCGGATTTGTATCGCGCACGATGGAACAACGAACTCGATCTTCGGTCGATCAAATCGGTTATGCAGATGGAATGCCTGCGTTGCAAAACGCCGGAGTTGGTCCGGAAAGAGATTTGGACGCATGCCCTGGCTTACAACCTGATTCGGACCATCATGGCTCAGGCGGCGAGCAGACACGCAATACAACCACGATCGATTAGTTTTAAGGGGGCTCTGCAAACACTCGAAGCATTCCAGCCAATGATCGCGATGCGAGGTCATCACCATTCAGCAACGCGACGAATGTTCTACGAACAGCTTCTGGCTGCTGTCGCAGCGCATCGAGTCGCAGATCGCCCCGACAGAATTGAGCCTCGCCAAGTCAAGAGACGACACAAACACTACGTGCCACTGTCAGTCCCCAGAGCAGAAGCGAAACTCCGCATCATGAAAGGGCTTAGCAAAAACTAAGCGACATTCGTTGCATCGACCGAGGCGGATTACGCTTTAAGATAAGTCGCATCGGTGAAAGTCACCGACGCGCCGATTCGCATCTAAGCTCGTCCGTTCGCGAAACCGCACTCACATCAAAACTGTGACCGCACAATCGACGAGTTGATCGAGCCGGTGGTTGCCCACCCAAAACGAGCGACCGCATCAGCGTTCTTTGGATGGACGGTCGCTCATACTTTCCATTCCGCCAGATACGGTTGAAAAGATTCCATGAGCGGTCGCGGACGTCACAAGCTGTTAACCAAGGCACAGCGTTTCGCGTCCTTGTCGGTCAGTCGGAAGCAATCGGCGTTGTAACTTGTGCGTGGTCTGAATCGAGAGAGCGCGATAGTTTTGGTGCGATCGGGCGGTCGCGCGTCGGGATGACGACTGTCGGGCGAGTGACTGAGCTAGCTCTGGTTGACCAATCAATCTCAGAACCAAGCAAAATCAGGGCGTTTTTTGCGGGCTGAACAAGAACGGACAGCGTTGGCCAGAGAGCGAACTTGCGGCGCAAGCCGAGTTCGCCAAAGAAAAAGAGTACACCCGGAGGGATTCGAACCCCCAACCCTCGGTTCCGAAGACCGATGCTCTATCCAGTTGAGCTACGGGTGCGGCTGAAGAATCAGCTTTCTAAAGACGAATTCTACTGGGTTGGGAGCGAAAAACTAGGGCTGGGAGAACTGTGACTGCCGGTGGTCGGAAAGGTTTCCTACGGCACCGAATCGCCACGGCATTCGAAGCATTCTTTACCCAGAGAAGCCGGGTTTGCGACGCATTTCTCGTCGGGCACGCCAGCGGTGGAGAAGACCATGTTTGGTGCCAAAAAGAATGCTGAACGCAAGCAACAACGCGGCGGCGACCACGATGATTGCCCCCGTGCTCAGCTTGGGTATCAAGGCGCTTGCGATTCCGCCGGCGGTCGCCGACAGGGCGCCGAACATCGCGGAGAGCCAGATGTTTGGCCGAATCGAGTCGCTCCAGAATCTTGCGGCGCTGGGTGGAATGATGAGCAAGGCGACGATCAGCAGCAGGCCGACCGCTTGCATGCCGGCGACGCAAACCGCCACCACCAGTGTCATCAGCAGCAAGTCGAGCAATCGGATCGGGTATCCCAGCACCCGAGCCAGCCCCTCGTCGAAGCACATTAGCGTCCACTCCTTCATCAGCAGGCTGCTGGTCACGATCGCGATTCCGGCAATCGTTGCCAAGAGTTTGACGTCGCTGATTCGGATGGCCGCGGCCTGCCCAAAGATGAAGTCACGCAATCCTGCCTGACTTCCAGTCGGAGACGCCTGGACGATCGAAAGCATCACGACTCCCATGCCAAAGAAGGTGCTGAGGACGATTGCCAGCACGGCATCCTCCGGAAGTCGACCCACATTCCGAAGCCACAGTACGGATAGCATTCCCAATCCGCTCGCGATTCCGCCGCCCAACAACATCGCCGGCAAACTCTTTCCCGCATCGGGTGCAACCGCCGCGTAAATCAAAAATGCGATTGCGACACCAGGCAACGCGGAGTGCCCGATCACGTCGCCGGCAAGCGAGCGCCGTCGGAGCATCAGGAATGTCCCGGTGATGCCCGCAGCCACCCCCAGCAACATCGTTCCAGCCAGGACGACCAGTGTGTTGTAGGCGAAGATTGTTTGTAGGGTCGTCAACGCGCGTCACTCGAAGATAAGGAGTTTGCCACCGTAGGCTTCTTTGAGTGTGTCGGGTTTCATGACTTCGTCGACCGGTCCCTCGGCAATGATCCGACCATTGAGAAGCAACACGCGATCAAAGTAGTCGCCCACCGTGTCCAGGTCGTGATGAACGACCATCGCGGTACGACCTTCGTCGCGGAGCTGACGCAACGTTTCGATGATGGTTGTTTCTGTCGCGGCATCCACGCCAGCAAGCGGTTCATCCATCAGGAAGAGTTCGGCACCTTGTACCAAAGAACGCGCGAGAAAGACTCGCTGCTGTTGGCCACCCGAAAGCTGACTGATCTGTCGACCCGAAAAATCGTGCATCCCGACGCTTTCCAACGCCTCCATGGCCAAGCGTCGATGTTTGGCGCGGACCGGGCGAAACCAGCCAATGCGGCGGTAGAGACCCATGCAGACGACGTCCAACGCGGTCACCGGGAAGTCCCAATCGACACTGGTCCGCTGAGGTACGTAACTGACCCGACCGTCGACATCTCGAAATGACTTACCGAAGAATTCAAAGTGTCCTGCGGCGGGATCGATCAACCCGAGTGACGCTTTGATCAGTGTGCTCTTCCCTGCTCCGTTGGGTCCGACAATCGCGGTCAGCGTCCCAGG
>JBPCVD010000212.1:0-4231 GCA_051010815.1 Rubripirellula sp. | reverse complement strand
GTTTACGGATTTGCGTCCGGCACCGGAAGTTGCGGCAGACCTTGCGGCGAGCCAGGTGCGGGTGGCGCGGGTGGCACCGGTGGCTGTGCTACAGGTGATCTTGCTGCGGGTGGCGGCGGAATGTTTCTGCCCGACGACGTTGCGGCATCAGGCAGCGGTTGCACTGCCCCCGATTCGACATCGTTTGAGAGGTCCTTCATCGGCTGTGCGTTTTCGTCGGGAACAGGAATCGATTCAACCGCAATTGGGGCGTCGCCAAGACCCATCGATGTATCTTGCACGGCGGCCGGATCGAAGGGACCTGTGGTCAGTGGCGTCGGCACGAAGGTTGCCTCCGGATTGATTCGCGGAGTCAGGAATCGACCGACTTGATAGGCGTCATACGCGGCTCCATTCGCCCACGGCCCTTCGCTCAACTGAACGTAGTTGTAGGCCAGCAACGATCCCTTCTCTTTGTGGAAGTCTCGGATCGCAAGATTGTATTCTGACAGCGACCGATAAAAATCGGTCGCACTTGCCACGAGCTGCCTTTGAGCGAGCAGCAAATCGCGAATGTTGTCTGCTCCAACGCGATAACGCGCGTCGAGCACGTCGACTTGGTTGAGGTCGGCCAACAAGCGATCGTAATTGGTTTCCAGGAGTTGGTGCGTGATCTCGATTTGACGGGCTGCGTCGGAGAGATCGTGGCTGATCAGGAATTCGGTTTCGGCCAAAACCGCACGTTCTCGACGCACGTTCAATTTGGCGTGAGCGATCGCAACACCTGCGGTGCGAAGGCCAACAGGGAAACTCAAATCCAGGCCCGCCTGCCACTCTTGATAATTGCCGCCCGTGATTTCGGCGTACATGTTGTCGAGCACGCCGGTGTTGTCGCCAATCAGATGGTTTCCCAGTCCGTACCAACGATACTGGCCGAGGAAATCGAGTCGTGGCTTGTAATTCAGCCGTGCCGCAACCAATTCCATGTCTCGACGCTCAACCTGTAACCGTTGGCGACGAATTTCGACACGTCGTTCGAGTGCTTGCCCCAGTGCGCTGTCCCAATCGTAGGTCACACGCGTATCAACAGGCTCGGTGGTGGGGCGAATCAGTCGGCCGTCGGTCGCCGGCAGCCCCACAAGGTATCGCAGGTCTTGCTCGGTCTTGTACAGACCGTTGATTCCTGCCAAAGCCGCCTGTACCTGGGCTTCGAACTCATAGTATTGCGACCGTGCTTGCGCCTCATCGTCGACGCGCCCCGATCCAACGTCGAGGCGTTTCTTGTTGTAGTCCCATGTCCGTCGTGCCAGTTCGCGTCCTCGAACCGCCGTGTCGAGTGTTCGATACGCGGTCACCAACTCCCAATAGTCTTGCTCCACATCATTCACGAGTTGGATCACCGAATTCTCGAAGTCGGCGAGCGAAACATCTTCGTTGACACGCGCGATCAGAACGCCGTTGTATTGTCCGGGAAGGGCATTGGGGCCTGCGATTCGGTTGTAGGTCGAACCGTAACCCTGAGCCAATGGCTGTCGCCACTCGGCTTGCAGCCATCCATCAAAGGCGCTGCTGAAGGCCCGGAAGGGCTGGTTGTTTCGGGTGTAGTTCACAATGTGCTGCATCGAGAACGTTGCACCGGTGGCAGTCGTCTTGGCGACCCCAGCGTTGAAGTTCGCGTTCGTTGCTTCGGACACGTTAGGCGTGAAAACCGATGTCACGCCACCCTGTTTGACATTGTTGGGTCGATCCACCGTCGCCCAGAAGAGTTGCGACGTCCACTGCGCGTCAAAGGCGGAGAGAGCAGCCTCCGCGCCCAACACGGGAGACGCCGCCGTGAGTGCCGGATCATAAATTGTGGCAACGCCCTGCGCAGCGACTCGCACATCCGTGGTCGCGCCGGTGGTGCGCAGCACCGGGCTTTGAGTCACCGCCATGTTGATCGCTTCTTGCAACGATAGCTCAAGTACTGGCAGCTGCGAGGGGTCCTGCATCGCCAGCGGCTCGACGGTTTGCTGCGCCATCATGCGAGGCTTCGTTGCACACTCTCGAACCTCGGGATACTCGATTCGCAATCCGTGATTGTCGTGATACGACCGCTTGGTGTCGTGTTTGCCATCGGGGATCAGACGCGACAGCGCGCAGCCACCCGCTTGACTGACTCCGACCGTCGCGACCAACGCGTAAACGAGTTTCCGCATCCAGCGTTTTCGCACCGCGCGCTGCTTCTCTTTTTTTGCGACGTTGCGTTGGGCCCGGGGTAAACGGGAGCTCGCAGTGTCCGACTGAATCTGTCGCATGACGCGTGATCGCATTGGAAAGGGTCACCTCGCAACTCTGCCTGCCGGACTCTCCGGCGCTTAGTCCAGACAATCTGAACATTCGCACTTCAAGGCAATTGCGTTACGAGCCCTATCGGCTGATCACCCTGCATCACTGGAACAACCGGACTTCGAATCAGAGCGGCAGATTCAGAGGAAGCGATACAGGCCGCAGAGTCGATATCGAGTTTGACGATTAGGGCTTCTCTGCCGGGGTCCAGCGAGGGATGCCCAGCGAGCATCGGACGCGATTCACATGAGATTCACGGCATCTCGGGCATTCCAGCGACGGACGCTGAGCCTCTCGCGAAGAGGGGACACGAGCCATCGCACGCAACCTCAACACCCAACCCAAGCAACAAGATCAAGGTAAAACGAATCACTGCGGCGAATTCTCCGGGGATGGTGACCATGGTTCAGGTCCCATCGGCTTGGGTCGCAGGAATTTGGCATCAACGCGTTGATACCAGTCGTGCAAGTCGGCCGTCATTTGCTTGACGCGTTCAGGGTGTTCCGACGCGACGTCCGACGTTTCCCCTATGTCGGAGTTCAGATCGTAGAGATGCCTTCGACCATCCTCGTATCGCTCGACGAGTTTCCAATCATCCGTGCGAATCGCTCCCCCGGGGAATCCGCCTTGGTTGCTGTAGTGTGGATAGTGCCAATAGAGCGAGGACCGATCGAGATCGGCGCCGCCTCGGAGCAGGGGTACCAAGCTCTTCCCATCGACGTCCTGCGTCGCATCAATCTCAATCTTCAACAACTCTGCCAGCGTCGGATAAAAGTCAATACTCATCACCGGTGTCTCGCAAACACTCCCCGGTTGCGTGATGCCAGGCGCTCGGACCAAGAAAGCTTCGCGAATGCCACCTTCGTAAAGCCAACCCTTTCCACCGCGAAGTGGCAAGTTACTCGTAGGCGACCCTTCGGAAGTGGAAAGTCCACCGTTGTCGCTGGTCAAACAGACGATCGTGTCGTCAGACAGTCCCAAGTCGTCCAGCGTCGTGAGCACTCGACCGACCGCCGCATCCATTGATTCGACCATTGCTGCGTAGGTTGCGTGTGCTTGCAGTTGACGAACACGTCGCGGCTTCGCGTTGGTCCACACCTGCTCCTCATCACCGAACGCATCGGCATTGAGCAACCCGAGACGCTCTGCCTTGGCTCGATACTTTTCGACAAGTGGTTTCGGTGCCATCAGTGGCGTATGGACGGAGTAGAAGGACAGATAAGCTAAGAACGGCTGTTCCCGATGAGCGCGAATGAAGTTAACCGTTTCCTCCGCAAGCCGAGCTGTGAGATGCTCGCCCTCGGGACCATCGTGCAAACGCGGATTTGCGTAGGGTGAAAAGTACTTCCCCGCTTTGAAAGGCCCGCCGGCTGCGTGCCCACCGCGGTTCACATCGAATCCTTGCTTCGTTGGCCAGAAATCTTCGTCCGGCCCCAAGTGCCACTTACCAGCAAAGAAGGTGGTGTGCCCGGCCGTCTTCAGCAACTCAGCGATGGTCGTCTCCTCAAGCGGCATCCGATCGTTAAGGGGTGCCGGCAAGAACGTTCCACTCCGCTTGCCAGCGAAAAAGTTCGTTGCGTCAATACGACTGGGAAACCTGCCGGTCATGATGCTGTAACGAGTCGGCGAGCAGACAGGATTAGCGGCGTAACCTTGAGTGAATCGCATGCCGGAACTCGCCAGGCGATCGATCTGTGGCGTTTCGTAGAAGGTGTCGGGATTGTTGGCTCCAATGTCCATGTACCCGAGGTCGTCGACCAAGATGAAGACGACATTGGGGACGCGTTTTTCAGAGCCTGCGTCGCTTGAATCCGAGAGATCGGTCTCATCCGCCAGAACCAGAGACAAAGAGCAACCGAAAAACATCGCGAAGCTAGCGAACCTGTTCATCCATCAATCTCATTCACTGGGGGGAGGGCAGGGA
>JBPCVD010000211.1:0-7908 GCA_051010815.1 Rubripirellula sp. | reverse complement strand
GCTACATCGACATACATCTCGGTTGACGGCACATCAAAGGGCGACATCCAGTGAACGGCACGAGTTTGGGTCTCACTAAAAAGCAAGGTCTCCTGGATCGGATCTTCAATCGCGGCAAGAGGATTTGAGACTGAGCCGGACAGGACCGAATCGTCGTGGATGCAGGCGACATAATTGGTGTGTGTCGGTGGAGTATTTTCTACGCAGGAAGGGCAACGGAACACGTCCGGCATCTTTGAAGCAAGCGTTGAATTGTTCGGGCCGTCCCAAGGCTCATCAAACCGATACGTGTCGTACAGATCTTGTTGATTGAGGTAGGGCAGGAGAAGGATACGCCAGCTATGGGCAGGTTCCCCATCGTCACCGCGGATGAACGCGGGAGGAAGTGTCCCGTGATCGATGTGGTATTGATGAAGCGCGAGCCCGAGGCATTTCATGTTGTTTCGGCACATCATACGTTTGGACGCCGGGAATCCGGGGCCCTGGCGTGGCGAGCTTACCCACCAGCCGATGGTGATAACGGACACGACCGTGAAGACCGCGGCCGCGCGTTTTATTATGATTCGTCGCATTCGAGTGACGGGAATCACGGTGTTCGCCCTCCGGTCGAAATGCACATACTGGACTCTTATCAGAATAATATGACCTGGGAGACGAACGCCATCGCGTGCGGTTTGACGGAGGCTATTGCCAGGGACAAACTTTGTTTTCACCGACATCGCCCCCAACGCGCCGCTTGGATCATATCGGTCAGCTGCGCAGGAACGACAACGGGGCGTATCTGACCTTTGATAGTCTCGGCGATCCGTCGTCTAACTCGCGTCGGGGCGGAACTCGCGTCGGTGTCTTGCACCGAAGTTACCAACCCACCAGTAGATGGACGCCCACCGTCTGCCGAAAAGATGCCTGGATCAGCGCCGTCCTGTGATGCTGGCAGCGAATGAGAGCCCTACTCCAAAGCCGAATCGCGCTCGCCAAAAGCGATCGATACGTGTTTGCGAAAACTGTCGAAAAGCTCTTCAGCAACTCTGCAAGTTTTTGGTCTGTTGCTGACCCAAACCCAGGTTAGTGCAAATGTAACGACTTGAGCTGCTAAACGTTCCGAACGCAGGACTCCCGAACGCAGGACTCCCGAACGCAGGGGGCGGCGATTCCCGCGGTGCGGCAAGGATCGCCCTTCATCACGAAAGCGGTAAATGCATCCTGCGCCCACAACGTCTTTGAATTCGCGTCGTTCCTTTGCCGCTTGGCTTCTGGGCCATCGTGATCAACGCGTCAACGACGTGATGGTTGAGCCTCCGTTGGACTCTGGGCGCGTTTCGTTGCGGTTACGCGAGCATTTCTTTGACCACATGCCCATGGACATCGGTCAGGCGGAAATGGCGACCTTGGTACTTGAAGGTCAGCCGTTCGTGATCGATCCCAAGTTGATTGAGGATGGTGGCATGCAAGTCGTGAACATGCATGCCGTCCGAGACGACGTTGTAGCTGTAGTCGTCTGTTTCGCCATGGGAATATCCCGGGCGAATTCCGCCACCAGCCATCCACATGGAAAAACAGCGTGGGTGGTGATCGCGGCCGAACGACTCGGGGGAAAGTTTGCCTTGGCAGTAACTCGTGCGACCAAACTCCCCACCCCATATCACGAGCGTATCTTCAAGCATGCCACGGTTCTTCAGATCTTGCACGAGCGCTGCCGACGCTTTGTCGACGCGTTTGGTTGCGCGACGGATACTGCCGGCCAAGCCTGCATGGTGATCCCAGCCGGGCTGGAACAACTGGATGAATCGGACACCTTTTTCGGCAAGTCGACGGGCTCGCAAGCAGTTCGCAGCGAACGTGCCGGGCTTCTTCGCGTCTTCGCCGTAGAGCTCGAAAGTCGATTCCGGTTCGTCAGAAATGTCGGTCACTTCGGGGATCGACATCTGCATTCGAAACGCCATCTCATACTGTGCGATCCGCGTCTCGAGCGCAGGGTCGCTCGTTCGTTCGAGCTCGATCTGTTGAAGTTTCTGCAGATGGTCCAACGCGTTTCGGCGACCGCTTCGGCTGACACCGTCGGGGCTGTTCAAATAAAGCACAGCGTCCTTGGAGGCTCGCAATTCCACTCCGTCAAACTTACCTGGTAAGAATCCGCTGCCCCAAAGACTCGATGCCAAAGGTTGTCCCTGACGCTCGGCGGCGACCATCACCACATAAGCGGGTAAGTCTTCATTTTCGCTTCCAAGTCCGTAGTGCAGCCAAGCTCCCGTGCTGGGGCGGCCCGGAAATTGTGACCCCGATTGCATCATGCGGACGCCTGGTCCGTGGTTGATCGCTTCGGTGTAGGCCGATTTGACCATGCACAGATCGTCGGCGATTCCAGCGGTGTGTGGCAGCAGTTCACTCAGCCAAGTACCACTCTCTCCATGTTGTTGGAATTGAAATGGCGACCCGACCAACGGCAGGCTCGACTGGAAACCACTCATACCCGTCAAGCGTTGTCCCATGCGTATCGATGCGGGCAACTCCTTCCCATGGTCTTGGTTCAGGCGAGGCTTGTAATCGAAGAGATCCATCTGCGAAGGCGCACCCGACTGAAACAGGTAGATGACTCGTTTCGCCTTGGGTGGATGGTGAAGTCTCTTCAGGACTCCATCCGTTTTCGTCGCTTGATTCGCCGTTGGAAATGAGGTCGACTCAGCGGCCCCTGCGTCTGGATTCAGCAGGCTCGCCAATGCAATGCCGCCAAGTCCCTGCCCAAATTGGCTCAGGAAGCTACGCCGGCTTTGAAAAGGCTGGACGTCCTCGCCGGCGCAATGTGACGCGCATCCTGCCATTGGAATTCGATTTAGATTCATCGGACCGGACATTAGTTTCTCACTGATTGGTCGAGGTTCATCAATGTGTTGACCAGAACGGTCGTTGCGGCGAGTTCGTCAGCCGCAAGGGTCGCCTCATGCGTGTTGTCACCCACCGAAAGCAATGCCTTTGCCTCCTCGAGGTGTTGAGAGAAATACTCGAGTTGGTCTTGGTGCAATTGAACCAGAACCTCCGTTTCCTTGGTCGATGGATGACGACTGGTGAGCAAACGATAGCCGTCTCGGGCGATCGACTCGATGTCGTCGTCATGTTTTTCTATCAAGTGGGCTGCGGTGACTCTCGCCGTCTCGACAAACTGTGTTCCGTTCAACAGCACGAGAGCTTGCAACGGCGAAGGAACGATTTCGCGACGCAATCGACACACCTCTCGTTTGCTGGCGTTCATTGCGATCATGACCGGCGCGGGAGAGGTGCGTTTCCAAAACGTGTACAAGCTTCGGCGATAAAGTGAATCGTCCTCGCCCACTTCCATCGGCGTGTAGGCCAATGCGACGTCGTAAGGCTTGACTGGTGGACCACCCAAATCGGCGACCAGCATCCCGCTAACGGAGAGTGCGTTGTCACGCACCATCTCGGCAGACAGGCGCTGACTCGGGCCCCGTGCCCAATACCGGTTTTCGGGATCTCGATCGCGGACCGTGCGTGGCACGACGGATTCTTGCCCATAGGTTGCCGAAACAGCGATCAACCGCAGCAGGCGACGGATGTCCCAGTCATGATCAATCAAGTCGCGCGATAGCCAATCCAGCAAGGCTGGGTGTGTTGGAGCTTGGCCCTGAATACCGAAGTCTTCCGGCGTTCGGACGAGACCCCGACCAAACATCAATTGCCAGTAACGATTGACAACCACTCGCGCAGTGAGAGGGTGGTCATCGCTAAGTAGCCAACGCGCCAATCCCAGTCGGTTACGAGGTTGGTCGTTCGGGTAGGGCGGCAGGAATTCCGGTGTGTCAGCGGAGACTTGTTCGCCATGGCTGTCGTACACGCCTCGTTTCAAGACGTACGCCTCACGCGGTTGTTTCTGTTCCCGCATGATCGTGATCGCTGGCGTAGCATCCATGACCTCGTTCCAAGACTTGCGTGAATCACGGAGTTGATCACGAAGTTCGGCGGCTTGGGCATCCACGGCAAGTTCCCAGTGCTCGTGCAGCAAGTCGATGTCGTGTGGCTTCAGTTCATTCGTTTTCTTTGTCAGTAAACGCTCGAGTGTTGGGTCATCAGCGAGGTGTGCCACTTCGAGCGCTGAGAGCTGCCGGTCAAATCCGCGAAACTCGTCGACGATTCCTTCCTTGAAGCCGCGGTCTCGATAGCGTGTGCCGATCGCAAAGTGATCATGTCCATTGATCCAGTCAACAATTTTCCGGGTCAGCGAATCTTGGACGACTCGGGTGGCTACTTTTTCTCCATCCACATAAATGGCGAGTCCGGCTGCCTTGCTCGAACCGTCGTAAGTAACCGCGACGTGGTGCCACTCGCCTTTGCGAAGGATCTCTTTGGTCTCGATCGCGATGGCGTTGCCAGGCCAAAAGTGGACGAGCCTCGCGGTCAGGCGTCCATCCAGTTTCGTTAGTTCGTAGCCGATACTCGCCGCATCATCCCAGCCTCGCGAGCGGCGGTAGATGACGCCACGTTCCTCGAGTTCGGCGGGTTGAATCCAGATGGAATACGAAAATGGGTCGTGACGGCGAAAATGCCCGATCTCAGGAACGACGACGGAGTCATCGCCGGACAATTGCATTCCCTGACCCACGACGCCGTCGACGATATGGTTTTCGCCATAGGAGATCGCAGGTGAGGTGCCCTGCACGTCATTATGCAAGTGACGAACTTTCTTCTCCTCGGAGGCCGGCAGCTTTTTGCCCTGTTCGTTGAGCACCGCCTCGTCTTGCCCGAGCTCCATTTTCTCCTCAAACGACAGGCTTGCGATCAGCCCCGCGATGGGTGGAGCGGAGCGTTTGCGATCGTCGAGCCACTGTTGGAAATCGTTCTGACTGCTCTGCAAGTGCTCCGCGTATGCCGTTTCACGTTCTGCAATCGCATCGCGATGAAGTTCGAGTTTCGCTTCCTGCTCTGGCGTGGGCAGCGGCATCGCGGGGGTCGGCGTTGCATCGGTAAAGTATGAGATCAAGCCGCGTTCATCGATGTTAGCGAAGAAGGCGCTGAGTTCGTAATACTCTTTGGTTTTGATCGGGTCGTACTTGTGGTCATGACATCGTGCACACTCCATCGTGAGACCCATGAAGGCTGCAGCAAAGGTATGGGCTCGGTCGGAGACGTTCTCGACGCGGAACTCTTCGATCGCGACACCCCCTTCTTTTTTGTGCGAGTGCAGGCGGTTGAACGTCGTCGCTAACACTTGCTCACGGGTGGGATTCTCCAGCAAGTCGCCTGCCAACTGTTCGGTCACGAACTGGTCATACGATTTGTTCTCAGCAAACGCACGAACAACCCAATCGCGGTAAGGCCAAACGTATCGTTCGTCATCACGTTGGTAACCGAAGGAGTCGGAGTACCGAGCAACGTCCAGCCATTCGCTAGCGAGGCGTTCGGCACAGGCATCGCTTGCGAGCAACCGATCAACGACGGATGCTCGTGCATCCGCCGAGGGATTTCGGAGAAACTCGTCAATTTCATTCAGAGTGGGGGGCAGGCCCGTCAGGTCGAATGTCACTCGTCGAAGCCAAGTCTCCGCATTGGCTGGCCCATGAGGCTTCAGGCCCGCCGCAGTGGCGTCTTCGAAGATGAAGTGATCAAGCGTCTCGGTCGCCCAATCGTTTGCTGCTTCGGGGACGGGAACTTCGGTGGGGACAGATTGAAATGCCCAGTGGCCTTCGAAGTCCGCGCCTTGTTCGATCCACTTGCGCAACAGTTCCTTCTCTTCCTCTGTCAGTTGTCGAACGGAGTCGGATGGCGGCATGACGTCGCCGTCATCGCTATCGGCGTGAATCCGCTGAAGCAACTCGCTTTCGTCTGGCTTGCCAGGAACGATGCCCGCGTAGCCGCCCAGATCGGCGAACGCATGTTCGGCTGTGTCCAGCCGAAATTCCGAGTCTTGGTTGTCCGCATCCGGACCATGGCAATGGAAGCACTTGTCGGAGAGGATCGGACGAATGGACTCGCTGAAAGAAATCGAGTCCTCGGCCGAGGCGATTGGAAACGCCAGTGCCGCGAACCACAGTCCCGCTGACAGAATGGTATGTTTCGCCATCAAGTGGTCTGCTGAAGGTAGGCTGGGGAAAGAATCGAATTGAACGCTATTATTGTTTCAAGAGCTCGTTTCAACGTCTTGTAGCAGATGGGGCGGTTTTGGTACGGTTTGACGATGGATGAAAGACGTGCCTTGCTCGGAAAGCCCTTTCGCGAGTCGTTTTTTCGGCGAAACCCGAATGCCGAAAGCGTCATGGATCTGTTTCAATTCCTGCCCTCTGTCTTCTTCTATGCGAAGGACTCGCAACATCGCTATGTCGAGGTGAACCAGTCAACGCTCGTCGAAGTGTTTGGGCTCGAAAGCGTCGACGATCTTTTGGGGCGAACCGACGCGGACTTTCAGCCCCCCGCCTTAGCTCAGGCCTATCACGCCGAGGACCGCCGCGTGTTGGACGATGGCGAAACGATTCCCAATCAAGTCTGGCTGGTGCCACACGTGCGCGGTACGCCTCGATGGTACGTTTCGTCGAAGTCACCTTTGAAGGACCCGGGCGGAATAGTCATCGGGTTGGCGGGTGTGATGTACGCGATCGCGACGCCCGAAGTCCAAGCGTCATCCTTCGGCGAATTGTTACCCGTCATCCATCACATTGATGACCACTACACCGAAGATCTTTCGATGAAAGAGATGGCGGCGATGGCGGGTCTGTCAGCGACCCACTTCAATGCCCGATTCAAAGAAATTCTGCGAATGTCGCCAACGCAATACCAACTGTCTCGCCGTATTGAGCACGCGCGACGACTGCTGACAGAATCGAACGACAGCATCGTAGAGATCGGCGCGGACGTCGGTTTCTTTGACCAAAGTCACTTTACTAGACGCTTTCGCAAAGTGACGGGCATGACGCCAAACGCCTATCGAAAGAGATTCCGATGACGAATCCGAGAGGTGGTTTGAGAGGCGGGATCTGGGGCCGCGACTTCGTTGCACATCTGTCTGTCGTTGAATCGTGACGACCGCGGCAGTCGCGTTTTGATTTCCACGCTCGGCAATGCAGAAAGCATGCAAGGGCAAGAACGTGTCGGCAATCACCTTCAGCTCAGGCAATCACATCATGGAGAACTCGAGCGGGTTCGACGCCCGTCAGTTTGATGTCGAGTCCCTGAAAGGGTTCCGTGAATCGATCGTGGTCGATACCGAATAGATGCAACATCGTCGCGTGGAGGTCATGCACGGATACAACGTTATCCACACTGTTGTAGCCGAGTTCATCGGTCGCCCCGTACACGGTTCCTCCTTTCATGCCACCACCGGCCATCCAGACGCTGAATGCGTTGATGTGGTGGTCGCGTCCGGTGCCCTGTGCCATGGGGGTTCGCCCAAACTCGCCTCCCCAAACGATCAGAGTGTCCTCCAGCAGCCCGAGACGCTTCAGGTCCTTGACCAGGGCAGCACTGGGGCGATCGCAATCGCCCGCAGATTTGGTAAAGCTTGATTCCAAGTTGCTGTGATGATCCCAGCCGCGATGATAGAGCTGAACGAATCGCACACCACGCTGCAGCAACCGTCGAGCCGCCAAGCAATTGGAAGCGAACGATCCATCGCCCGGCTGTTTGACGCCGTACAAATCGAACGTTTCCTGACTTTCGTCGGACAGATCGATCAGGTCCGGAACGGCGGACTGCATCTTAAACGCCATCTCGTATTGAGCGATTCGCGTGGCAATCTCGGAGTCGTCATGCCGACCTTGAAGTAGTCCGTTGAGTCGCTGGACTTCGTCGACGACTTGGCGTTGCGTCGACTGGCAGACTCCATCGGGATTCCCAATGTAATGCACCGGCATTCCCTTGCTTTGGAATGCGACGCCCTGAAACTTGCTTGGCAGGAAGCCAGCCGAC
>JBPCVD010000210.1:0-4073 GCA_051010815.1 Rubripirellula sp. | reverse complement strand
ACGATCGAAGTTTCGCCATTCTTGAACAGTGTAACTCGCATTTCTGTCGGTGTTCGTGGTCGACACAGAGGACCATGCTCACCGAGTCGTCGATGACGCGGCAAATTCGATTCAAATCGAGATGGTCCTCGTGGACACCGAACGATTCTTCGACCTATGGAGCGATGATCTCTCCGGCGCAAACGTCGTTGGCCACCCACGACCGTGGTCGCCACCGTCCATGCACCGAAGTCGTCGTACAGCCCCCATGGCAAGACAAACAAGTAGAGCGTGATGCACTGCAACGTGAGCGGTCTCCAGGAGGACGACGTCAACGTCTTCTTGATTCACTCGCACTCGGCGCATGTTCGGAATGAACACCCACGGCGTGCCGTTTTGAAACACCGTCGGGCGGCTGCAGGCTCCAGCTAGCGAAGCCCATTTTGAAACCCGCCTCAACGGCATCGTGATGCCGATTCTTTTAGGCGTTCCACCGGGGACCGCGGCTTGCGGCTGCGTCCCATCTTGCTGGTTCATGGTAGAAAGTGGCCGTTTCGCAGAAGTAGGATTGTGAAACCGGCCGCATCGTAGCAACCATCGCCCAAGGGCGACCAGAGCTGTCGCCAACTGCTCAAAGGTGGCATCTCCCGTCTACCGAGCCGGTCCGCAATCGATATCTCCATATTCACAGCAACACACTATGATCTTGATCATGAACATTCGCATGATTGATTGGCAGAGTCATCGATGCCCGTGAATCGGGAAAACCGCATCGTCCAGAATCGCGAAGCGACGTTACTGGTCATCTTGTCGCTCGTCAGCCTAGGAATCATCTACGCAACGTCGATCATGGTTGCGCGAATCCTTGGACCGACGGGCTTCGAACGGTACGCAGTCGCAGTCGCAACCCTGACGTTGTTGTCAACGATGGCCGAATCGGGCGTCGGCAAACTTTCCATTCAGATGCTGCCAGGATACGAGTCTTCACGTCGTTGGCCGTTGGCAGCCGGCTATTGGCGTTATTCGATCGCGTTGGTCGTGCTGGTGAGTTGCCTGCTCTCCTTCGCGGTGGTCGCCATCGACTACGTCGAAGACCGGCAATTGGAGCATCATGCAGTTCTGATGGCCGCCGCTTTCCTGCCGGGACTGGCGCTGGCAGGGGTCAGCATTGATTTCGTGATGGCGAACCGAAATCCGATTCACGGCGCGGTGATCGCGCGAATTATCATTCCGTTGACCACGCTGACCTTGGTGGCTGCAGTTGCCCTCCTGCATACTTCGTTCAGTCCGGCTCTGGCGGTCGGCTGCTTTGGACTGGGTTCGGTGGTCGGCGCGACGCTGGCGTTTGCCGTCTTTCGCCGAAAAGCGAATCCCGAGATTTTTCGCGCATCACCAGCTTACGATCGAGCCTACTGGTTTCGTGAATGCCTTACCTTCGTAGCCTTAACCACCTTGGTTTCATGGATCTTTAAAATCAGCCTGATCATTCTAGAGGCCCTTCCGGTCACGTCAGTCGATGTCGCCAGTTTCGCTGCAGCGTTGGAAACCGGCTGCATGATATTGCTGATTTCAAAATCAACCGACAAGTACTTTCAACCCTATATCTCCGTCATGATTGAGGATGAAGCTTGGGAACAGGGCGAGATCGTGCGGCGGCGACGCTGGATCTTTATCGGTTTCATTTGCCTCCTCTTCATGGGCCTGATTCTTATCGGCGGAAAGTGGTTCCTTCAGCTTTATGGTGACACGTTTGCCAGCGGATACCCACACCTTTGCTTGATCGCAGCAGGCGCCTGCATGTGGACACTATTTTCGCTCTCTTCGTCCTACCTAAAATTCAGCGGACTCAATCGACTCGTGCTCACCGTGACCGCGTCGGCGGCGGTCGCGATGGCGGGCTTGACCTACTTGCTTGGTAGTATCTGGGGTACTTCGGGCGCCGCCATCGCATTCTGTATCGTCCTGACGGCAACATCACTGGCATTTCGCACGCTCGCAGTGCGTCATTTTCGACGCGCTCGCATGGTCACCGAACTTTCACATTGAACCGATAAACATGTCATTGTTCCTCATCGCTCTCACTACGCTCGATGCCGCCACGGTTCCGGACGCGGATGTCGTTGAACTGACATCGGGGGAACTGACGCTTCTATGCGTGGTGCTAGGAACCTTTAGCCTGCTTGGCATCGCCAGCGCGTTGCAGGCACTCATGACGACGCGCACTTCACAAGGCACGATTGCATGGGTGATTTCATTGCTCACATGGGCACCCATTGCAGTTCCAGCCTATTGGATTTTCGGGCGAGACAAGTTCCTTGGCTACATCAACTCGCGGCGAAGTTCTTGCGATACGTTTTCGGCAGTCTCCCAATCGGCGACTCCGCAGATGACACCCTATTCGGTTGAATTGACGGACGAGCAGAGCAACGCACGAGTCCTGGAGCAACTCGCGAGTTTGCCATTCACTTCGGGAAACGAAACCAAACTGTTGATCGACGGCGAAGAAACCTTCGCAGCCATTTTTGATGCGATTGATGAGGCCAAGGAATACATCCTGGTTGAATTTTTCATCGTCAACGACGACGATCTCGGCCGCGAACTCAAGGACCGCTTGATTCAGCAGGCAAAAAAGGGAGTGGAGGTCTACTTTCTGTACGACAACGTTGGCTCTGCAAAGATGACGCGGCGATATCTGCAGGACTTGCGAGACGCTGGCGCGAACGTGACCGGGATGAACACGACGCGCGGCTGGCGGAATCGCTTTCAGCTAAATTTTCGCAACCATCGCAAGATCGTTGTCGTGGACGGGAAGACTTCGTTCGTCGGTGGGCACAACGTGGGAGACGAATATGTGGGCCGACATCGCCGGCTCACACCGTGGCGGGACACCCATCTGTCGATCGTTGGACCCGCGGTGATTGCCACTCAGCTGGCTTTCCTGGAAGACTGGTACTGGGCAACGCAGGTAATACCCGACCTTCCGTGGAAGCCACACCCCTCCAAAACAGCCGATCAGACCGTGTTTGTGCTGCCAAGTGGTCCGGCCGATGAATACGAAACGTGCGGACTGTTCTTCACACATGCGATCAACAGTGCGAAGCATCGCATCTGGATCGCCAGTCCCTACTTTGTCCCGGACGAGGCGGTCATCACAGCCCTGCAACTTGCGGCGTTACGAGGCGTCGATGTGCGAATCATGATTCCGGGTCTGGCGGACAAGCCCTTCATCAAATGGGCTGCGATGTCTTACGTGACGGAAGTCCGCAAAGCCGGAATCAAAATCTATGAATTCGGGGATGGCTTTCTACATCAGAAGGTCATGCTGATTGACGACGTCGCGTCCACCGTTGGGACCGCCAACCTCGACAATCGCTCGTTTCGACTGAATTTCGAAATCTCGATTTTGACCTTTGATGCTGGCTTCGCAACGGAACTAGAGACGATGCTGAATCATGATTTTGAACGATCCACATTGATCGATGACGAGATGATGGCGAATCGGTCGTATCTCTCCCGACTTGGGTCTCGCGTTGCCAGGCTTTTCTCTCCCGTGCTATAGCTAGAGCCGCCGAAAACGCGTCACATGATGTCCGCGCTGCCCGTACATGCCTCCCAAGAGTTCCCACGTGTCACTTGAAAAAACAAACCAGTTATTGCAGTTGCACGATTCGACGCGTGAGTTGAGCTCGGAGCAGGTGGAGCAAATCGCCGAGCATGCCGAAATCGTAGAATTCCCATCGGGGCATACCATCCATTCTTACGATTCCCCCATGAAAGGCTTGCTGCTCCTGTCGTCCGGCGAAGTCGAACTTCTTGTCACCACTCCGGATGGCTCCTCTCAACCCATTCAGTACTTAGGACGCGACGATCAACTTGGTTTGCTCTCGTTGTTCCAAACGGAACCCTTTCCGATCACTGTCAATGCGATCCAGCAGACTACCGGAATTTTGATCCGAACGCCGGAAGTGATCACCCTGCTGCAGGCGTTGCCGTTGTGGCGTCGCGCGATGATGACGCGAATCGGTCCGAGGCTGCGAACCGTGCTCCAGCGCGAGAAACGACGTCGACGCCCAAGAGTGGTCACGTTCCTGCAT
>JBPCVD010000209.1:0-12976 GCA_051010815.1 Rubripirellula sp. | reverse complement strand
ACCTTCACGCCGACTGACAATCCGACCGACGCCTGCGTTTGGTGAACGAAAAAGCCAAACGTCAGCAAGTTTGTGTCGATCTCGCAGTGGAGTTCGATGCGGAAACGGTCGAAGATAAGCCGCTTCTGTAGAGCGACGTCTTCCCGAGACGCCTTATGGCACGTCGCACCCAGGCTCCAGCATCGTCCAGTCTTGAAACGTTGCAGCTTGCCCCACGCGTTGACCGTCAGTGTCCAAGACGTTCCATACGGTTGCGCGATCAATCAGAAAGCGTTGCCCATCGGTCGCGATCCGGACCCCCCGGTAGTCATCGACAAATCCATCGCGTGTCGTGCGTTCAAGCAGACGCGCACGCTCATCGCGATGCACTGGCTCTGCCGTCTTACGCGAGGGCGTTCGGAGCAAATCGGCGATCGTGATCTTCCAAAGCTTGAGCGCCGTGGCGTTGGCGTAGCTCAATAATGGATCTTCCTCGACACCGTGGGCCACAACAACGAAGGGCAGTTCGAACAAACGCTGCGCTTGTTCCTCCTGTGTGCCACCGCGATCCATTAACTCCGCACCAACCCAACGGGCGTACGAGTCCAACATGAACTGCGATCGCTGAGTCCAATCGTTGTCTTCCCAGGCCGGCATCAAAAGCTCTCACAGTCCGAAATCTGTTTGCTTCGAGGATCTTATCCCGAGCGTGCCCATCCAGGTAGACGTCGCTACCCGACACCGCTCGGCCGATATGGCCGTGTTCACTCGCCGGGGCGATAAATCGTTCCGATCTTCGGAGCCGCCTGATATCCCGCGGACTTTACCCTGGGCACACCGCGGACCCACCCTGGGCGAACCGTCGCATCGCCCCGTGCGAGGGTTAAGAAATCCTCGTGAAGCAGTCACGATTCCACGACGCAACCGATCCGAGCAGAGCCCATGCCTGGGCAAATCGAGTCCTGAGCAGAACTTTTTCGACTTTGGCACTTCCCAGCACGCTAATATCTTCTTGGCGTCACTGCCCCGACGCCGCGAAAAGAAAGCCCCGACGCACTGCCCCGCGTCGGGGCTTTTCGTTTTACTAGGGGTTATCTTTGAAAGACACACGCCAAGTGACGTAAACCGCGGGAACCCAAGATTGTCCGTAGCCGGCATTCTCGGACACGAAACGGACAGCCTTGGCGGGTTCATCGCCGACGGTAACGACCGACGCATGACGTTTCACCGCATACGTTTCCGCCGCCAACTCGAGAAAGTCATCCAAAACCAGCTGCCACAATTCTGGATCTGAAATCACAACCTGGACGCCACCATGATGGGTTGCTTCCGTGATTCCGAGGATCCGCGAAGTGACCGCGCGGACAGCAGCTTTGCGGAAACTCGACTCCCCTTCATCCGCCGCTCCGCGAAGGATCGGCTCGTGATCGCTGCCGGCAAACTGATCGGCCATGATACGCAGCGTGTCGCCAAGCTTGTCCCGCCGCCGAACGGACAATTGGATAGGAAGGGGGTGCGGCAGGACTTCCTCAAGCCATTCGACCGCGCGTGTCGAGTCGAGCTGACGCAACCTTTCCTGACGTTCCGGCGAGCTGTCATCGGGAGTCCGTCGCGCCAACAATGGCCCTCCATCATCACGCCTCGAGTCACCGATCTCCGACTCTTTCGGTGGGTTCAAGGAATCTCGCGATCGGCGTTCGCCTGGCTCAGGATCTCGAGTCGCCATGATGATGAAATCGCAGTGCGTTGGGCTGAGGAATCGGCTGGAGGGCCTGGTAGGGATTCGACGTGCGGGCGGGGAATCACCGAACAGCGAAGTCACTCTGGCGGCGGTTATGTCCAAAATAGCACGTCCTGTGAATCGGGCAATCTTCACGGGAATCCCTCAGCCCACTCGTGCCCGAGACACAGTTCGCTGTTGTCGATTTTGACATGCTGCTGTAGAGTGAATTGAGAGTCCAAGTGGCGGTATTTGACCGTCCGTCGGTCGATCTGACCTTGGACCGATGCTCGGGGAAGGAACTCGATCGCGACGCACACGGGCGTGTTTCGTGACGTGCGATTACTTTGGCTCGCAATGGACCGCGTGAACTAGCTGCGCTTATTGCATGGCTGCAAACTTTGCGACGCGTGCTCGAGTGCCAGAGACGACCGCAATTCACCAACTGGAAACAAGGATGAGTTTGGATCGGGCTGATGCTGAGCCAATGATCGACTTAAGACGCTATGCGGACCGCGAGCATCTACTGCTGGCATCGTATGCCATGCACAGTCGCGACTCCGAAGGCCGCGTTCATGAAGAATCAGCACACGCCTACCGCGGTCCCTATGCTCGCGACCGAGATCGAATTCTTCACAGTAGCGCTTTTCGCCGTTTGAGCGGAAAGATGCAGGTCTTCACGGGAGAGATGGGGATCTATCATCGCACTCGCCTGACCCATACGTTCGAGGTCGCATCGGTGGCTCGAACGATGGCCCGCGTGTTGCGTCTCAATGAGGACTTAACCGAAGCACTCGCGCTGATGCATGACATCGGCCACCCGCCTTACGGTCACTGCGGCGAGGATGTCTTGAGCGAGTGCATGAGTGATGTGGGCGGATTCTCTCATAACGAGTTCGCGCTTGTGATCGTCTGCGAACTTGAGCAACGCTATTCGCGATTTCGGGGCCTGAACCTCTCTCGAGAGACACTTGCCGGCCAAGACGTCCGAGCACACAAAGCCGAGGCTGCAGTGGGACGATCTCCCATGCTGGAAGTCCAATTGGTCGACGCGGCCGACTCGATCGCTTATGACGCACACGATGTTGACGATGCCTTGCAAATGGGACTGCTGTCGATTGACGAACTCGCCGAACTTGCGGTCGTGCGACGGTCGCTTGATCAGCTGCGTGACAAGCATGGCCTGCTGCCAACGGCGCAATTGCGACAGCTACTGGTCCACGAACTGATTGACCTGCAAGTGAGCGACCTGCTTCAAGAAGCCGTTGAACAAGTGCGTCCTTACGATGGTTACAACACCGATGCGGTGAGTGACGCCGGATTGAGGTTGGGGCATAGCGTTTCGGTCAGTCGCGAGCGCGACGAACTCGAAGCCTTCTTGTTCGATGCCGTTTATCGACACGAACGCCTGATTCCCGTCCGCGAGGCGGCAGGCGATCGTTTACGCACGATGTTCGACATCCTCGCGAGTGCCCCCAGTCGCTTACCGCTCCGCTTTCGCAAACGGGCCGAACACCGTCCTCTGACCAAGGTTGTTGGGGAGTACATCGCGGGAATGACGGATGCTTTCTGTGACGCACAGTCAAAATATGCCGTCGAGTCCAACTCGGGTCCGCTGGCGGACTGGTAGCGGATCCGTGAAGACCGCTCGTCCGAGCACGTCGCACTAGACGTCGCACTGGACGTCGCACGTGACGTCGGGTGGATCAACGCCTGCACTCGCCAGCAGCACGCTATCGGTATTGCTCGTGGCACGCGTCGCAGCGCTGACGAACGGCACTCGTTCCTTTGCGAACGGCCTCGAAGTCCATCCGATCGATTGCAGCCGTCACCTCTTTGGCGGCGGCCGTCATGTCGCGACTCAACTTGGCATAGTCTTCGTCATCAGCCTCGTCCATGCCTTCCTGGGTTAGAACTTCTCCCAGGATCGCTAGCAGTTCGCTGTTACGCTTCACAAGGTCTGGGTCACGCTTGATGGTCGCCTCGTCACGAGAACCATCCTCCAATGTTTCGATCAAGATCTCGGCATACTCCATCAACGGTGATCGATCCGCCACCATCGTCCAATCGGTTTCCACCTCTGCCTCGCGACTCGAAAGCCCGCTGCCGGATACCAGATCCTGGAGATCGCCTTTCCTCAATTTTGCTTCGTTGTAGACCTGGGTCGAACCGGCCTTGCAGTTGAAGGCCGTTCGAGCGATTAGATCACGCGCCGCCGCTGCCTGATCCTTCCAACGGACCTCACCCTTGTATTGATGGATCACGGCGAACAAGGTCGCAAGGACGGTCAGGTCCAACCGCGCCTCCTGATACCCACCACTATTGAATGCGCCGGGCGTTGTCACCACCGAATCAAAGTGCAACTTAACGCGTTTGATCTCGTCTTCCATGGAAGTGGGGCTGATCAGCGGCGACCAAAGATCATCCCCCTCGGAACCTTCCGAACCTGCGCCGCCCTTCACAGGCACTGCTGCCGCTGCAGTCACAGCGCTGGAGCGGACCGCGGACAGGGTCGGTCGCTCACCGCGAAACGCATCATCCAAATTCTCAAAAAAGACGCCGCGAAGTTGGTCGGGCGTATAGCTTGGTGCGGGGGCACGGCGTTCGTCGGCGCACAGATGCGTTACCAACGCAAATCCCAACGTCAAGAAGATTGCCGCCACGGCGCGTTTGAGGATCATCATGCTTCAAATCCATCCAGGTAGGGCTCAACACCTAACATTGTAACTCAAGAGCGGAGATCGAGATTAGCCAAGCCCGAACGCCATTTAACATCGCTTCGCTACAAACGCACCGCTCAGCCCTCGAAACGCTTTCTCATCGCACGCCACGCGAATCCGATCGGTTCCTAAGGTTGGCAGACATCCAGAATCCGACGCATTTCGCCGACGGCTTCTTTCATTCCGACCATCACGGCACGACTGATGATGGAATGCCCAATGTTCAGCTCGACCATGTTGGGAATCGCAGCCACCGGACGCACGTTGGCGTAGTTCAGGCCGTGGCCGGCATGCAGCCTCATCCCCAACGATGAAGTCAGTTTCCCCGCTTCACTCAAACGCGACAGCTCGACGACAATTTGCTCTTTCCGAGCTAGCGCGTAGGGGCCTGTATGAAGTTCGACCGCATCGGCGCCCAGTTTGCTGGAAGCTTCTACCTGATGTAGATCTGGATCAATGAACAGACTGACAAGAATGTCCTCGGCCTTCAGCTTTTCAATGGTCGCCGCGATTCGTCCCTGATCACCGGCAACGTCGAGCCCACCTTCGGTGGTCACCTCTTCCCGACTCTCCGGAACCAACAGCGCCCAATCGGGTCGCATTCGGCAGGCGATTCCAACAACCTCGTCCGCACAGGCGAATTCAAAGTTCGTCTTGACCGTCACCGTACGAAGCAGCAACTCAACATCACGATCCTGAATGTGTCGCCGATCCTCGCGAAGGTGAAAGGTGATCCCATCGGCTCCACCTTGCTCGGCCAAAGCGGCAGCGATGACCGGGTCCGGTTCGTACGTTTTACGTGCCTGACGGATCGTGGCAACGTGGTCAATGTTGATGCCTAACTCGATCATGAAGACCTCTTATCCTCGCTTTCACTACAGAATGCTGCCTCACCACCGACCGCCCTGAAGTCGATCAACGCTGTCAATCGACTCGTCGTTCGATCGGTCCGGTGAGGTCCATTCTCATACAGTCGAATCGATCTCGACACGTTCACCATTTTCGTCGCGACAATCCATTTCCAAGTGCTCAGGGTACAAAGCCTCGCTACCGAGAATCTGGACGGTCATCTTGCCTTCGTCCTCCATCTCCATGACGTCACGTCGCTTTTTGTTGTTCAAATGGGCGGCGACCTGATCGTTCACGCGAACCGTCACGCGTTTGATGTGCTCGTTTTTGACGGCCAACGCCAGCGTCCGAATCACTTCGATCGACATGCTCTCGCCCGTCTTCACAAGCCCACGACCTTCGCAGCAGGGACAATCGTTGTAGATGCTGCGCTTCAGGCTAGGACGAACTCGCTGACGCGTCATCTCGATCAGACCGAACGGACTGGTGCGAAGAATCTTTGTGCGTGCTCGGTCGGTCGCCATCGCGTCGCGCAACGTTCGCTCCACTTTACGACGGTGACTTTCTTTCCGCATGTCAATGAAGTCGTTGACGATCACACCTCCGAGGTCACGCAAGCGAAGCTGACGTGCAATCTCCTTGGCGGCTGCCATGTTCAGCCGGAAAGCGTTCTCTTCCGCCGAATCATTACCGCGGAAGTTCCCACTGTTCACATCGATCGCAACCAACGCTTCGGTCGGATCGATCACGATGGAACCACCGTCGCGCAACTGCACCTGACGCGTGTTGATCTTGATGATTTCTTGCTCCAACTTGTACTTGTGGAACAGCGGAGCCGTTCCTTCGTACAACTTCAAACGATCGACCACGCGAGGCATGACCATCTTCAGGAAATCACGCGCTTTCTCAAACGACTCAGGCTCGTCGACGAGAATCTGGTCGATGTCGTCACTGTAAATGTCGCGAATCGTGCGGATGATCAGATCACTTTCTTCGTAGATCACCCCCGGCTCAGTCGTCGTTTTGACGCGCCGCGCGATTGCCTTCCAAAGTCGCAGCAAATACTCAAGGTCACGCCCCAGTTCCTTCTCTTTGCGTCCCGCACCTGCGGTACGAACAATGAAACCAAGACCTTTGGGCGGATTGAGCGACAACAAACAACGCTTCAAACGCTTACGATCATCTTCGTCTTCGATCTTTCGGCTGACACCGACACGAGCCAGCGATGGCATCAAGACGAGGTAACGTCCGGGGATCGAAATGTAAGTACTGAGCGTTGGTCCCTTGGTTCCAATGCCCTCTTTGATCACCTGAACCAGAACCTCGTCACCGCGTCGGAAGATCTCCTGGATCGGCGGCTTGACTCGAGGGCGACCACCTTTGAACGCATGTTTGCTTCCGCGTCCGGACTCACGTGCACGACGCGCTGCGGCTTCCGCCATCTCGTCCGACTCGCGCATGATCTCTTCGGGATCATAACCACCTTGTCGAAAGTACTGGGGCTCCACATCACTGATGTGCAGGAATCCATTTCGGCCAACGCCGAAGTCGACAAACGCCGCCTGAATGCTCGGCTCCAGGTTGACGATCTTGCCGCGATAGATGTTTCCTGCGAATGCCTCGACACTCTTCCGCTCCATGTAGAGCTCTTCAAGGCGATTGTTCTCCAGTACTGCGATTCGGCATTCTTCCGGTTGCAATACGTTGATTAGCATTTCTTTCTTCATCGACAAGCACCTCGCGGGTGTAAGGCCGGCTTGATGCGAGACCAAATGGTCCCGGCATGGACGCCGACTGGGGTAATGTTTTGGTAAATGTCACGCTGCGATGATTCATCATCCTCATGCCTCGTGACGCGTCTGGTATGCGGTAATTTCGGCTTCCCAATCTGGGGAAACCGCGATCATGGCTGGATCAACTTCGTCCAGCTCTTTTTTCAAAATGACATGCGTGCGGCGGATCAATGTGCCACGCTCGACCCAGTCGCCAAAGCCAAGCAAATCGAGCACATCACCAGGTCGTAACGAAGCGGCATCACTTGCCGCAAGCGACAACAACAGGCAATCGTTCGCCAATTCCAAGCGACTGATCTGCTCAGAGACCTCGACGGTCAACGGCTTCTTCTTGCGTTCAATCGAGACACTGCCCTTTGCCAACAACCCGGCGATCGCTGCCTCGATTTCTTCGCGTTCCACACCGTCGACCAGTGACACGGTGTAGTCACTGCGTTGCAACTGAGCTTTGCCAAAACCCTCGGGCAACAGGCAAACACTCTTGATGGTCAGCCCCGGCTGTTGATCTTGCTGAAGTCGCTCCAGCAATGCCAGCGGCGATATCTCCTCGGCCAGATCGATTTCAACCACCTCGTCCAGACTCTCGACGCCCAACGCAAGTGCTGAGGGAAAGCCGACGCGAGGCTTGGGGTGAAACCCTTCAGTCATCGACAGCTTCAACGCCGCTCGTCGCAGCAGACGCTCCCAAAGTCGCGCCAAGTCTCGATGGCTGATCCAACGCAGCAGATCCGTCTTGCCAAAACGAATTCGATACCGGATCCGCAACAGTTTTTCGACTGCTTGATCGTCCCCAGCGGATTCGCCGGTATCGGTATCGGATGGCTTGGCTTCAGTCACTTCAAAGATCGTTGGGAGGTATTTCGTTTTGCAGGATCAAGTTTCAATCAATTCTGGCACCAAGGCGCCGAGTCGATCGAGTAGGTACATGTCGACTTCTCGAGCCGCTTCCAGTTTCATCACGCGTTGGGCGATCTGCCGACATTGTTCCACCGACACGCTGCGGATCGCTTTCTTGACCCGCGTCAGGGCCAGAGGCGGAACACTCAAATTTCGGACACCCAGTCCGACCAGCAGCAACGCCCGTCCGGGGTTGCTACTCATTTCGCCACAGACGGCGAGTGGCCGCCCCCAATCATCAGCGACCTCGACGCAACGTTGGATCAACCGCAAGACCGCAGGATCACTCGATTGGTAAAGATCAGCCACATATTCGTTGCTACGGTCGACGGCGAGCGTGTACTGCGCCAAATCATTCGTCCCGATGCTGAGGAAGTCGACCTCGCGAACGAAGTGCTCCAGCATCACAACTGCCGCCGGAACCTCGACCATCATTCCGACTGGAATATCAGACCGATAGGGAATCCCCGCATCCTTCAGATCTTCAGCAACGACACTCAACAACATCTTTGCCTGACGCAATTCCGCGATCGTCGTGATCAGCGGGAACATCACACGAATGTCACCATGAACCGCTGCCCTCAGGATTGCCCGCAACTGGGGACGGAACAGATCCAGATTCCGCAATGACAAACGAATGCTACGCAAGCCGAGGAATGGATTGTGTTCCTGTTCAGCAAGGGGACGCTGTCCCATCTTGTCCGCGCCAAGATCCAAGGTCCGAATCACCACCGGCCGACCGCTCATTTCTCGGACGACCTGACTGTAGGCTTCGTAGTGATCCTCTTCGCTTGGCTCCTCTGCACTCGAGAGGTACAGAAACTCGGTGCGGTAGAGGCCAATGCCATCCGCCCCGCGTTTCAAGCAAGATTCTGTCTCGTGCGGAAATTCGATGTTGGCACTCAAGCGGATTCGAATCCCATCCGCTGTTTCAGCGGGAAGATCTCGCAACTCCGCTAGACGAGCGCTCAGCGACTGCCTTTGCTCCCACCGCTGCTGATAGCTTGCGACGGTTTCATCATCGGGATCGATGATCACTCGCCCTCGGTCACCATCGACGATCACACGTGTGGAATCGACGACGGAATCGAGAAAGCTTCCGATTCCAACCACCGCCGGCAATTCCAAGCCTTTGGCAACGATCGCGGTGTGGCCACCAGGTCCACCCACTTCTGTGCAAAAGCCGCGGACATAACGGCGATCGAGATTCGCCGTTTCGCTTGGCGTCAGATTGTGGGATAGCACGACCACCGGTTCACTAAGATCCGATAGCGGTTGCTTGCTGACCGCTCCAAGCTCCAGCAACAATTGCTTCTCGATGTCCAGCACGTCTTCCGCGCGATCGGCGAGCAACGGGTTGTCGAGACGCCGAAGCGCGGCCGCGTAATTGTGCAAGACGCGATTGACGGCGTAATCGGACGATTGGTTTTCGGTCCGAATGCGTCGACGCAATTCCCCATGCAGCCTCGGGTCATGCAACATTTGCAATTGGGCCGCAAAGATGTCGCCGGTGTCTTCGCCGGCAACGGCACTGGTTTCCAATCGATTCGCTTCAATCTGCTTGGAAACGGCATCCACCGCACGGCGCAGACGCGCGTACTCCTCGTCCGCGTTTTCCGCGGCAACGAGCGTTCGTGGGATTCGATAACCATCAGAATCCAGCACTAAGGCTGGACCGATGGCAACTCCCGGCGAAACAGGAATGCCTTGCAGTTCGACCATCGTCGTTCGACGAATCGAATCTCACGAAACACGCGGTCGGTCACGGTGGTGAGCCGAGGGCTCATCCACACGCGCACGTTGACCAGCGTCCCGGACTGCTCCTGCAGTCGCAAATTCGTGGAGCGATCCATCAGTGTTCGGTTTGGGTGATTCGGTGTGAGATGCAAAGTGAAGAGAGAGCTAACCGAGCCCCGTGGAACGAAACGTTCGGAGATGCCGCAACGCTTCATGAAATGGGGACGCACAACTCATGGACCATCGAATCGGATTGCGCCGCCGCAAAGTGCAACTGCGCAAACCTGCTGATGGTCCGAATCCGACGTCAGGAATCGACGGCGGGCTCTAAACCTTGCATCTCGTTCTTGTCATCAAACCCCGCATCGAACAGTTGAGCAATTGACTCGATCGCATCAGACGCATCTTGACCATCGGCGGAGATCGACAGCACGGTCCCTTGACCGGCGCCGAGGGTCAGCAGCGAAAGAATGCTCTTGCAGTCAACGAGTTCACCGTCTTTGCCGATCAGAATGGTCGACTCATACTTGCTCGCGGTTCGCACCAGCAAGTCGGCGGGACGCGCATGCAATCCTTGAGGATTGCGCACGGTCACTGTTCGTGTGAGCGGGGACTTATTCATTAGCCTGAAACAAATTGATTGTCGTCGGCTTCTTGAAGCAATTGATTAATGTCGTCTGGGGTCTTGCTCTGCTTCAGGAATCGGCAGAACGTTTCATCGCGCAATTGACGCGAGATATTCTCGAGGGCTCTCAGGTGATCGCCAGGTCTTTCGGGCGGGCTGATCAACAGGAAGAAGAGCTGCACTCGCTCTCCGTCGAGGGAATCAAAGTCGACCCCCTCTTCACTGACACCAACGGTGCCGACCAGCTTTTGAACGCTGGGATGTTTGGTATGAGGGACTGCGACACCGCGACCAATGCCGGTGCTGCCCAACTCTTCTCGCTTCATGATCGAAGCAACGATGTCTTCCTGCTGATCCGCGTCGATTTCGCCAGCATCCAACAGAGCTTGAACCAGCTCCTGGATAACCGCTTCCTTCGACTGCGCCTTCAATTCAGCACGGATTGCCTTTGTGGTAATAAAATCTGCGAACTTCATTTGATTGCGATTCCTTGTTTGGAAATCTCGTTGTGAGCTTTCCGCTGGCCTCACTCGGATGGAGTGGAGCGAAGGTCAATCACGAACGCCCTGTGAACTTCCTTTTCGGGAAGCGGCCTCCCTGTCGTGAAAACAGTCCTCCAAATTGGATTGCTGCTTTCGGTCCTGGGAAGGCGGACGGGTACGAAGGGTATCCCGCACGCAGGGTGACTGCGAATGACCGCGACCTCCTTGGGATCCTGTGAAACTTGGCGGAGTTTGAAATTGGTGAATCGCCGCCCGTGAGGGCCGAGACCCGAACTCGGGTTCTCAGTCTTCGTCTGTGGCGACCGATGTATCGATGTGTTTATGACCAGTCGCTCGGTGACCGGTTTTCTTGTCCTTCAAGCGTCGGAGCTGTTGCTCAACCTTGGGAATCACGATGTCCAACGCCGAAATCACCGTGCTCGACTCTGCCGTAGCAACACAGTCATCGGCGTGTTCGGCTGACACCTGTATCTCAACCGCAGGCTTGTCCAACTGTTTCAGGTCGACGGTAACTTCGATCGCGTTGATTCGGTCATAGAGTCGTCGAAGCTTGTCCGCTTTCTCTACGATCAATTCTTGATCTCCGGGCTGTAGACTGCCGTGCCGTGCCGAAACGTTGACCTGCATGTTGTGACTCTCCCTCCGGTGAATTGATACGAGCCCACGCGTCGATGCAAATTTGTGACGCTGCTGAAGAACTCGCTTCTTAGACGACAGCATAAGCGACATTCGCTTACAGGAATAGCGATCCTTTCCCAGTTCTGCCCCTCCTCTGCGAGATCTTCCGCGAGATCTTCCGCGTCGCGGCCATTTTCAGTTCTGCCAAGATTCCGGGCCGCTTCCCTCCCCGTGACAGAATGCTCGGTTGCGTGGTAACCTTCCGCTTTGACATATTTCCGTCTCTCGCACCCCGTAACCCCCTCTTGCTCCATGGCCCGAAAGGTCGTCAGTCGTAAGGCAAAGGCCGCCGAGGCTGAAGCCGCAGAAAAACAGGCTACAGCGAAGAAGAAAAAGGCCGCAAAAAAGGCCACCAAGCGCAAGAAAAAGAGTGCTGCGAACGTTCGCCTCAAACTCTACTGGGGCGTTTTCAGTCAGAACCTGAAACGCGTCGCCGTTTTCGAGTTTGACCAGAAAAAAGAGGCTCAAAAAAGAGCCACTGAGCTGAGTAAAGGGGGGAAAACACCCCATTTTGTCCAGAAGGTCAAAGAGGAAATCAGCCCGGAGTAGATGTACGCCCACTCACTCCCCCCGCGGTCCTTCCAAACCGTCGTCGCGACGACGACGGTCCTGATCGCCTGTCTATGTCTACCGACCGCAGCTCCGGCGCAAATCTCGCCGGAGCTTCTCGCGAGTTACCAGCCTGGCCTGTTCCAAGCTGGGGATCCCGTTTCCAACGACGGCGGCAAGCTTGGTTATCGAATGATGGCCCCTGCCCAGATCGAGTCGGGCAAGAAATATCCGCTCGTTTTGTTCCTGCATGGTGCCGGTGAACGGGGCAGCGACAATCAAAAACAACTTGTGCATGGCGCTGCCGAGTTTGCGAAACCGGAACGCCGACGCGAGTTCCCCGCCTACGTGCTCTTTCCGCAATGCCCCAGCGATCAGCGATGGGTCGAATCAGATTGGGATCTGCCCAGTGGGCGCGACCAGTTTCCTGACGAGCCCTCTGTGCCGATGGCTCAGGTGCTCGCGTTAGTGGACTCGCTCGTTACAGAGCTGCCAATCGATCCCAATCGACTCTATGTCACGGGCCTATCGATGGGCGGACAGGGTACTTGGTTTGCAGCCGTCGCTCCACCGAAACGCTTCGCAGCGATGCTGGAAGTGTGCGGCGGTGGCGATCCCTCTTGGGCCAACCGCTATACCGGCACTCCCGTCTGGGCGCTACACGGACAAGCCGACTCCGTGGTCCCTGTCTCGCGTGGAAGAGAAATGATTATCGCATTGACGGAGGCTGGCCACACACCGGAACTTCGTTACGTCGAGTACCCGGGCGTGGGACACAATAGTTGGACTCGAACCTACGCACGCGACGACGTTTACCGCTGGCTGTTCTCCCAACGGAAGCCATGAACGGCCGACCGGTGGCAAGCGACCGACGCGTCGCAGCCGAATGGGAACCGCAAACGTGCATCTGGCTGACGTGGCCGCAT
>JBPCVD010000208.1:0-4142 GCA_051010815.1 Rubripirellula sp. | reverse complement strand
TTGTGTTCCCGCTTCCTTACGATGGCGCGATCGATCAGATGACGTTCATGGTGGATGGCCAAGAGCTGGAGGGGCGGCTACTGGAAGCCGACAAGGCACGCGAGATCTATCAATCCTACGTTCGTCGAAGTCAAGATCCGGCATTGGTGCAGTGGATCGGAACCGGCATGTTTCAGACTCAAGTCTTTCCAGTTCCACCAGGAGCCGAACGCACGGTCTCGTTACGCTACACGCAGATTTGCAAACGAGAGGGCACACTCAACGATTGGCTGCTGCCGCTGTCGCCGACGAAGTTTACTTCTTCGCCGATTGGGGAGGTTGCGATTCGCGGACGAATTCGTTCGCAAAGTAAGCTTGGGAATGTCTACAGTCCGTCGCACAACATCGAGATTGATCGTGACGGGGAACAAGTCGCGAGATTCGAATATCTTGCGAAGTCCGTCGTTCCTCAGAAGGATTTTCGCATCCTCTGGGACACGGGTGACAATCCGGTTCAATTGTCGGTTGTGTCGCATCGACCGGACCCAGATCAGGATGGCTACTTCATGCTGATGTTGCAGCCGCAGTTCCCTGCCGCTCCCGCCGGGCAAAAGAAAGCGGGCAAGAACGTGATTCTGGTCCTCGACAAGAGTGGCAGCATGCGGGGCGAAAAAATTGACCAAGCACGTCGCGCCGCGGGCTATGTGGTGGACAAGTTGCGTGGTCGTGACCGATTCACGTTGATCAATTACGACAGTCGAGTCGAGACGTTTCGCAGTGAACTGACCAGCGGCGATAAAGTGACCCGCGCCGACGCAAACGAATACATCGATTCGATGCTCGCTGGCGGCAGCACGAATATCGATGACGCGCTCTCCAAGGCGCTTCAGCTGTCTGCGGATGCCGATGGGCCTGCCTACATCGTCTTCATGACTGATGGCCAGCCAACCGTGGGCGAAAAGAATGCGATGAAGATCGCCGAAAACGCAAAGAGAGAACTGACCGAAGAAACACGGTTGTTCAGCTTGGGCGTTGGGCACGATGTCAACAGCCGATTGCTCGACAAGCTTGCCAGTATCTGTCTCGGTCAAACCATGTACGTTCGCCCCGGAGAACCCTTGGACGGTGTGATCAGTCGACTGTACGACCGCATTGGGGCCCCCGCGCTGACCGGGGCCGAACTGCAACTGACCGTTGATGGCAAGGAAGGCCGGGCCCGTCAAATCTATCCGTCTGAGATGTATGACCTGTTTTCGGGTGATCAACTTGTGATCGTCGGACGCTATCGGAAACCGGGAGCGTTGAAGATCAAGTTGACAGGCGAGTACTTGGGGAAGGATCAGCAATACGTATACGAGGATGAGTTGCCCAACCGAACAGGCAGCGGGAGAAACGTTTTCGTCGAGCGATTGTGGGCGACTCGAAGGATTGGGCAGATCATCGACGATATCGATTTGCATGGTGAGAACAAGGAATTGGTAGACGAACTGATTTCCTTGTCGAAGGAACACGGAATCTTGACCCCCTACACCGCTTATCTCGCTGAAGAACGCACGGACTTGAACGATCTGTCGCGCGGACGCCGCGTTGCCCAAAGCCGTTTGGAAAGGCTCAGCGAAGAATCGGGCGAACTTGCTTTTCGGCAACGAAGCTTGAAGGGTCAGCTCAAGACGGCAGGCCGTGCAGCGCCTGCTTCGGATGCCTTTGGGATGGAGATGGACATGGAGATGGAAATGGCGGCTGGACCGAGTGGTTTTGCTGGTGGCAGTTATGGCGGGCGTGTCGTGGGCCAAGCGTTGAACCGACCAGCATCCCGACCTTCTTCAGGTCGCATCACACGCCCGTCGCTCAGCAAGACCCCTACTCTGACGCCATCGGTTGCTCGCGTGAAGCGTATCGGCGCGAAGACCTTCTTCCTGAAGGGCGACCGCTATGTCGATGCTGACGCGACCAAGGAGCAGGCTTCGTCGCCAATCGAGATCGAGCAGTTCAGTGATAAGTATTTCAACTTGCTGGAGAAGTTGGGCGAGCAATCGAAGGCGTTTTTGGCGGAGGACGGCAAGCTGTTGGTCGTCTTGGATGGCAAGTCCTACCTGATCGTGCCGCCAAAGAAAGAAGTGTCCGCTAAGTGACGTGGCCGAGCCGGTGGAAGCCCGAGGGAGAACGCCCCCGTATGAAATTCATTCAAACGGGGAGCGTAGTGTGATTGGACCTGCTAGCGGTCCGAACCAATGGACTCAACTTTTTCGCGTTGTTCGCGACATCGCCCAGCAGCGCGGCCAAGACATCGCCCAGCAGCGCGGCCAAGACATCGCCCGATCCGCTTGCACCGGCGGTTGCGTCGTTCAATCGTTCGGGTCGCACGCTTCACAGCTTCAGCTCATGCGTCACCGTCCCGGACGCCGCCTCATTTTTCCGATGGTCTCACCGTGTCTCGATTAGCCTTCTGGACTGCGTTTTGAGGGCGTCGTACGGGATTATCCTTAGCGGCCCGTTTGAAGTCAAAACGTTTGCGATGATTGGCGTTTGGATCTTTCGAGCTGATTTCAACCCAATCGATCTGTGATATCCATTTTGAGCCCGACGGAAAGATCCGCAGATGGACGAGGCTGCCTTTGACATCGAGCGGAACACTCAGCTCCTGCCAGTCCCCGCCAGCAAGCTCGAGTGATTTTCGTTGCCCGGTTTTCGGAAAGCTTTCCTGACCTTCGGTGCGCCACTGTAGTTGAACCGTTCCATTCTTAGGCGACTTGATTCGAAGCCGAACCTCAACTGGACCGCTGACCCGCAGTCTGGCGTTGGCAATGAAAGGCTGACGCCCTGCTGGGCTGATTCGCAGCGACTCGCCTTCGACGGAAGCCTCGGCATTCTTGGTGATCCATCCAAGCATCGATTTCGTATAGACCGTTGCGTTGGTGTTGGTCTTACGCTCATCCTTCGCGTTCCCTTGGAAGCCGGGGGGCATTTTTAACCCACCGGGCTGCACGCCGATCTTTGACGGATCGAACTTTGAAGGATCGAAGTTCGGGTTGGGCAGCGGCACGACGACTTTTGTCTCGACGATGTAGTCCTCGATCAGCTTGTCCAGCTCTTTGAGCTTCGCAGAGTGAGTTTCGGCGAGGTTGTTATTTTCGCCAATGTCCTCGCTCAGGTTGTACAGTCGATATTCATGGCTACCGTCTTGGCCGTAGTGGAAGGTGCGAATCAGTTTCCAGTCGCCGTGATGCACCGACATCGACGGTGGAAGCCAGTGCGGTGTTCCCCCATGCCCCGGCACGTGTGTGAACATAGGCCCGCGGTCCATCGCTTCGCCGCGAAGCGCTTTGGCGAAGTCAACGCCATCGATGACGTGATCATCTGGTCGCTCGACGTTCAACATGCGGAGAATCGTTGGATACAGATCGGTGGATTGAATGCGAACATCACTGCGTGAGTCCGGTTTGGTAACCCCCGGCCAGACAACCACGGCCGGGACGCGAACACCTCCTTCGTGGATGCCACCCTTTCCGCCGCGTAACGGATGGTTACTGGTAATCGGAGTGATGTACTTGTTCCCTGATGATGCGGTCTCTTCAATACCGCAGTGAATGTTGCCGCCGTTATCTGAGTAGAAAACGATGACCGTCTCGTCCGCGATGCCTTCGGCATCAAGCGCATCGAGCAGGCTCCCGACTGCGTCATCCAGTGAATGCACCATCGCAGCGTAGGTCGGAGATTGCTGCAGCAGACCGGTGCCTGGCTGATGCGAGTCGAGCAGCGTTTCGCGAACTTCGGGCCTGGAGAGGCCAGCGACAGACTCACCCAATTTCTTGCGGTAACGATCGATCAACTCGGGCTTTGCACCAAACGGAGCGTGCACAGAAAACTGCCAGTAATTCATAAAGAAGGGCTTGCTGCGATCACGCCCTTTCAACCACGCGACAGCCTCTTTCGCCATTCGATCTTCGATATGTTCACCGGGCGCGCCCTCCTTGAAGTTTGGATTCGCATAGCCCCACGGTGCGAGGTAACTCGATTTCGGCCCTGGTCCCCACCAGTGTGGAAGATCCACATCAAATCCACGCTCAAGTGGGGAATGTGGTTCGCGTCCCAGATGCCACTTCCCAAAGTGCGCCGTTGAATAACCGGCGTCCTTCAGTAGTTTCCCCAGCATTGGTAAATCG
>JBPCVD010000207.1:0-7636 GCA_051010815.1 Rubripirellula sp. | reverse complement strand
TCGTAACGATGGGCGGCAACATTCAGTTCGCGGCGAACGCCATCACGACGCACGATTGGTAACAGGCAGGCTTCTTTGAAATCGTCCGCTTTCATCTGGCGGTACTTCTGCAAACATTCTTCGTGTCGATCTGCGCACAGCACGCGGAACCAGTCGTGGACCGTACCGATTTCCTTCGCGTGGTATCCGGTCAGTCGCTCGACCGCACGGTTGATGAAGAGGGCATCATGATCGACATAGATGGCACCCGCTGGAAGGTTTTCGACAAGGAAACGCATTCTGCTTTCGCTTGCACGGAGTTCCTGGCGGACTTTGTAGAGTTCCGCAAGTGAACTCAGGCGAGAACGCAGCGTGTCGGGTTCGACGGGTTTGATCAGGTAATCGTCCACACCCTGACGGATCGCCTCAAGAGTGCTGTCCATGTCCGCGTGTCCCGTGACGATAAGAATCGCAGAATGGGGAGCCTTCTCGCGAAGTTCGGCGATCACATCACTCGCATCTCCGTCGGGTAGTTTGCGATCGAGCAAAATCGCGAAGTACTCGCCCAGTTTTTCCAGGCCAAGCATCTCACCCCCGCTGGCAGCGAAGTCGACAAGATAGCCGTCGAGCATCAGTACGCGGCGGACGCTTCGCCGCATCGCGTCGTCATCATCAACGATCAGGACCGACAAGCCAAAATCGGCCGGTTCTCCACGCGTAATCATGGGCGATTTACCTGTTCGATCAACTGTTCGATGTTCAGAGGTTTGGGGAGGCAGAGCACTTTGCCGTGGAGAGATTTTGCGGTCGCACCGTCGATCCAATCCGCGTGGCCGGTGATCAGAATTAGCGGATTTGTTCCTGATTGTTCGCAGCTATACGCCAGCAAATCGTAGCCATGTCCATCCTCTAAGAAAACGTCTGCAATGACGACGCGATTGGGACGTTGACGGAGCAGTTGTGCCGCATCCCGAAGCGATGTCACGGTCTCAACTTCGATCCCGCTCGCCGACAACGCGCGGCCAATGGACTTGAGCAGGTGCGGATCATCCTCCGCGATCAACACGGGTGACTCGCCTAAGCCTGACGTGACGAGTTTCAGAAGATTCGAAATGTCGAGAGGCTTCGGAACGACGGACAATGCACCTCGCTGATTTGCCTCGACTGTTTTTTCAGAGGTCGAATAGGCGGTCATGAAGATAGAGATCAGGCCGGGACAATACTCACGCAATCGTTGGAACGTCTCGATCCCGTCCATTCCTGGCATGCAGAGATCGATCAGAAGCAAATCGGGTGTCAATCCGTCACGCACCAGTTGCACCGCATGAAAGCCGTCGGAGGCGATCATCACCTCGTGTTCCGACGCACGAAGAATGCGAGCCAAGGAGGTTCGAATTCCTTCGTCATCATCCACGACTAAGATGCGTTTTCGATCCTCCGGCATCAGGGTCGCCCTAGTGAGTCTTGAGAAACTGTGTGTGATCGTGGAATCGTCAATTGGAAACAGGCCCCGCAGTCGCCATCGTTGTGGACAGTCAATGTACCGCTATTCTGCTCTGCGTAGCGACGCGACACGGCCAATCCTAAGCCAATCCCTTTCGGTTTGGTTGTGAACAATGGCTCGAAGACTCGGTGAAGGTTTTCTGGATCGATTCCGGGTCCGTCATCAATCACTTCGATCACGACATTGTCGTGATCGATTGACGTTTGGATTTGAATCTTTCCCGAGTCACCCATTGCCTGATAGCCGTTGCGAATCAAATTCACAAGCACTCGCCCGATCTGATCCGCATCGACACAGACACGGTGCGTATCTTCGCCGGACCGCACCACTTCGATGAAGTCCGGAAGCCCTGCGTCTCGGATCGCTGACTCGATCAATGGCGCGACATCAACATCGCAGCGTTCACTTTTGGGGTCACGCGTGAAGTCAAGTAACTCGCTGACGATCCTTTCTGCCTTGCCAACGGCTTCATCAATCTCGGCGACGCACTCCTGGGCTTCGGGGCTGAGTTGGTCGGCAAGCATCTTTAAAAAGTAAGCATCGTTTCGGATCACGCAGAGCGGCGTCCGGATCTCATGAGCGACACCACCCGCGAGTTGTCCAAGCAGCGCTAATCGCTCCATGGCCAATCGCTGTTCACGTTCTTGCTCGGCGCGTCGCCGATCGGTCGCGTCGAGTACGTTCGCCAGAACCATCGGTTGATCTCGAACGAGGATCGGGTGCAGGCTAATGTCGACCGGAAACTGAGTTCCGTCCTTTCGTTTGCCAAACAGGTTGCGACCGGCAGCCATCGAGCGGTGTTCTGGTCGAGACATATAGCGCGCTCGGTGTGCCGAGTGAGCGCTGCGATGTGATTTGGGGATGAGCATGTCGATGGATTCACGCTGCAATTCTTCGATTGCATAGCCAAAGTGTTCGCCGGCAGCCCGATTTGCCAGCACGATTTTTCCCTCCTCATCGACGATCAGCATCCCCGCAGGGGACGCTTCAATGATCGAGTACAGCAGATTTTCGTCGTAATGGATTGACGAGCGTTCATTCATGCTTTTTCCAGTCCGATGCGAACTTCCTGTCGGGTGTGGATGCGTTTGCCCCTGTCATGAGCGTATTCCAAGCAACTGCTGCACCACTGTGGCAGCTTCGGCGGCAAGATTCTTTTGTGTTTTTTGGGATTGGTTCCAGGTAAGGCACGCAAGCTGCGTCAGGTCGCGTGTCAGAAAAACGCTTGCCGTCGCAGCTTAGTTTGCGAAGATATTAGCCTGCGACGCGCATCACTGTCACACTTTCTTGGAGGATGGAATGTCGATTGAATCTGGCACTGACTCGATCTCGTCAAAGCGTCTTGATAACGCTGAACTAGTGGATTCGGTCTGTCAGCGATTGGGGCACTCAGGACATCGGGGGCTTCGGTGCGTCGAAGTTCAAGTCGATAACCAGCGGGTCGTGCTATCGGGGACAGTGGGATCGTATTATCTGAAGCAGGTGGCTCAAGAAACGGCGCGGCAAGCCTGCCCGCAGCATCGCGTGCACAATCGGCTTGATGTAACGGTCAAGAATCCCGCGTCAAAAGGTTGAACCATCAGTGATAAGCATTCGGCGGAGGGCTGTCGTGCTTGTGCTTCGCGGTGCCGAGCAACTAAGTTGACGCTTCGAGTTGGCGGCCAATGGAAGCTGTCGGGCGAATCGATTCGAACTTTGATTCTTTTGCGAGCGCCGTGACCGAAGCGGTTTTTTCTGTGCGTGGGATTACCAAGGTCTACCCGATGGGTGAGGTCGAAGTACAGGCCCTGCGCGGTGTCGATCTTGAGCTGTTCGAGGGTCAGTTCACGGTTTTGCTTGGCCCCAGCGGAAGCGGCAAGTCGACTTTGCTGAACATTCTTGGAGGGTTGGACCTGCCTTCGGCTGGCAACGTGGTGTTTCGCGGACGCGATCTGACGTCGGCCCCAGAGCGTCAATTGACACAGTTTCGTCGTCAATCTGTCGGGTTCGTATTTCAGTTTTACAACCTGATCCCGAGTTTGACCGCGATGGAAAACGTGACCTTGGTTACGGAGGTTGCAACCAACCCCATGTTGCCAGCGGAAGCGTTGGCCTTGGTCGGGTTGAGCGATCGCCAGGATCATTTTCCTTCACAGCTGTCAGGCGGCCAGCAGCAACGGGTTGCGATCGCACGCGCGATTGCCAAACGCCCCGATGTTTTGCTTTGTGATGAGCCAACCGGCGCGCTTGATGCCTCGACCGGGATCACAGTGCTGGAGGCCATTCAGCGGATCAACGCCGAGCTTGGTACGACGACGGCTGTCATCACGCACAATGCCACGATTGGCGACATGGCTGATCGTGTGGTGACCATGCGTGATGGTCGAATTGTCAATGACATCCACGTGGAGTTGAAGACGCCCGTTTCCGAGCTTCGCTGGTAGTCATGCGAAGTCTTGATCGGAAACTGATCCGCGAAATGCGTGAAACCAAAGCGCAGTCCTTTGCGATCGGACTGGTCATCGCCTCGGGGATCGCCGTTTTTGTGATGTCGATCAACACGCTCGGATTCTTGCGTGAGACGCGCGACGCCTACTACGATCGCTACCGTTTTGCAGATCTTTTTGCCAGCGTGCGTCGCGCACCGCTTCCGGTGTCGGAGCGGTTGGGCGAAATTTCCGGGGTAGCGACCGTTCAGACTCGAATCGTCTCTGATGTCACGATCGACGTGCCGTCGCTTTCGGAGCCAGCGGTCGGACGGCTCATTTCGTTGCCCGCCGACAATCGTCCGATTTTGAACGACGTTTATCTTCGACAGGGAAGAATGCCGGAGCCTGATCGCAGCGGGGAGGTACTTGCCAGCGACGCATTTTTTCAGGCGAACTCACTTTCATTGGGCGATCAGATTGACGCTGTGCTCAATGGGCGTTTGCAGCCGTTGACAGTCGTGGGCGTCGTCTTGTCACCGGAGTACGTCATTCAAATTCGTGCGGGTGAGTTGCTTCCAGATGACAAACGCTATGGCATTTTCTGGATGCCGCGAGAGCAGATGGAAGCAGCGTTTGATATGGACGGCGCCTTCAACGACGTGTCGGTACGCTTGCTTCGTGGAGCGGTAGCGAAGGATGTCGTTGATCAGCTTGACCAAGTATTGAAGCCTTATGGAGCCGTCGGGGCGATTGGTCGAGACCAGCATGTATCGGCGAGATTCTTAGCGGACGAGATCAAACAATTGCGTGCCACGGGAATGGTGGCACCTTGCATCTTCCTTGGCGTGGCGGCATTTCTCTTGAACGTCGTGCTTTCTCGTCGCATTGGTACCCATCGCTCGATCATCGCGACACTCAAGGCCTTCGGGTATTCCAATTACGAGATCGGATGGCATTATCTGAAGTCATCGCTGATCGTTACGTTGCTGGGAGCACTACTGGGAGTCGTGGCCGGGATTTGGATGGGAAGTGGATTGGCGGAAGTCTATTCGGAGTTCTATCGCTTTCCGTCCTACGTTTATCGACCCGACGTTCGCGTGATCGGTGTGGCTCTCATGATCGCATTGGCTGCCGCGCTGGTTGGATCATTGAGGGCGGTGCGAAGTGCGGTCAAATTAGTTCCGGCTGAGGCGATGCAGCCTGCGATTCCGACAAATTTCAACCGTTCTTTGTTCGAGCTCATTGGATTCACGAACTGGTTGCCGATGTCGGCGCGAATGGTGATGAGGGGACTGCAGCGGCGACCCTTCAGTTCCATGTTGTCTTCACTGGGCATCGCATTTTCCGTCGCCGTCATGGTTTTGAGCGGTTTTGGTGCGGACGCGATCGACTATCTCATCGAGTTTCAGTTTTCGACGATCCAGCGACAGGACGTACAGGTTGTCTTCAACGAAACGACGACTCCTGAGGCGCGACATGACCTCCGGCATCTTCCGGGAGTTCAACGTGTCGAACCGTTTCGCGCCGTGCCCGTTGTGTTGCAGCACCGCCATCGTCAGTACCGAACCAGCATCATGGGACTCGGGCCGGAACGAGACTTGTATCGACTCTTGGATACGAAAGGGAAACCGATTCCTCTTCCAGATGCGGGGATCGTCTTGAACGACAAGTTGGCGAGCATACTGCGGATTGATCCGGGCGAAACGCTAGACGTCGAGTTTCTCGAGGGCGATCGCCAGGTTTGTCGGATCGAAGTGGCGGGAATAGCCTCGGAGTACTCGGGTACCAACGCATACATGGAGCGACATCGGCTCAACGAGCTGTTGCGCGAAACGGATGCGATCTCGGGTGCTTTCATGTCAGTCGATAGCGAACGGCAATCGGAGCTCTACCGAGAACTAAAGCGGACGCCCCAAATTGCCGCTGTAGCGATCAAAGAGGCGACAATCGAACAGTTTCGAGACACGATCGCAGCCAATCAAATGACAATGACTTCATTCACTGTTTTTTTCGCTGCCGTGATCGCCATAGGTGTGGTCTACAACACGGCCCGCATCTCGTTGGATGAGCGAAGTCGTGAATTGGCGACCATGCGTGTGATCGGATTCACGAGAATGGAGGTATCTGTCATCCTATTAGGTGAGCTCGCTGTCTTGACGCTGTTCGCGATTCCGCTTGGCTGGCTGATTGGCTACGGCTTCAGCGCGGCGATGGTGAGTGGGTTCGAATCGGAGCTATATCGAATACCGCTTGTGATTCGACCTCAGAGCTACGCTCGAGCAGCGATGGTGACGGCGACGGCTGCGACAGCAAGCGGATGGTTGGTTCGACGTCGACTCAATCAATTGGATCTGGTGGATGTACTCAAAAGTCGCGAATAGTTGCGTCAGATGTCGTCACACCGAAATCGTCAACCTATGTACTGGAGTTTTCAATTAAGACCCTTGTGAGTCGGATCCTTTTTTGGGGCGTCGTTGTGGGAGCTGCTGCTGTCACTATCTGGATGGCTTCGCGTCCGCGGCCAATCTTGGTCGATGTTGCAGAGGTTGGCTTCGCTGAGATGGATGTGCGTGTTGAGGAAGATGGAAGAACGAGGATCCGGGAACGCTACATCGTCTCCACGCCGCTTGCTGGCCAGATTTCACGAATCACCTTGGACGTTGGCGACGATGTCGTTGCCGATAGGACCGTGCTGGCTCGGATGGAAGCGACCGATCCAACGCTTTTGGATCCGCGCGCCGTGGCCCAAGCTCAGGCCCGAGTGCGGGCTTCCGAGCGAAAGCTTGAAGCCGCAAAATCGCAGCTTGTTCGGTCGGAGTCGACGCTCAGTTTCGCCGAAAAGGAGATGGGAAGAATGCGGCAATTGCGGCAGGTCGATGCTGCGTCGGAATTGGAGTTTGCCGAGAAGGAACTCACATTCCGCCAGTCGACCGAAGAAGTGAGAACGGCCGGCTTGGCTGTGGACATTGCCGAGTATGAACTCGACCTTGAGAAGGCTGCCCTACTGTTGACGGACCCCGAGCAGCGATCGAAGGAAGGGGAGATGGAACTAGCGATCACGGCGCCGATCGACGGACGTGTGCTACGTATCTATCAGGAGAGCACGGCTGTGGTTCCCGCAGGAGCATCGCTGATGGACGTCGGCGATCCAACCGATCTGGAGGTGGTTGCCGACGTGCTGTCGCGTGATGCGGTCCGCATTAGTGCGGGCGACCATGTGGTTCTTCGACACTGGGGTGGCCAGCACCCGCTGCAGGGTCGGGTGCGACTCGTTGAGCCGTCGGGCTTCACGAAGCTCTCGGCACTGGGGGTCGAGGAACAGCGAGTCAATGTGGTCATCGATCTTTTGGACGCAGCAGAGAAACGCAAGGAATTGGGTGACGGTTTTCGCGTCGACTGCGAGATCATCGTTTGGGACTCGGAAAACGCGTTGCAGATTCCCGTGAGCGCCTTGTTTCGTGTCAACGAGCAATGGAGTGTATTTGCGATCCGGGACTCCGCCGCGCACCTTTTGCAGGTCGATCTAGGCCAGCGGAATGGTCGGGTTGCAGAAGTCTTAGGCGGCCTCGAGGCGGGAGATTTCGTCATCATGCATCCGAGTGACGCCATTGAGGAGGGTGTCCAGGTTTCGCGGCGATAGGATCGAGCGAGTCGGGATGAGAGCGAGTTTGCGTTGCGGTTGTGACGAAGCATGCGATGGAGACTCGGCAACGCTCCTCTCGTTCCCAATCGTAGACAGGGCCCC
>JBPCVD010000206.1:0-4828 GCA_051010815.1 Rubripirellula sp. | reverse complement strand
TTCCGAGAGAGTACTTGATCAAGTTTCTCAAGGAGCACGGTATGCCCCTGGGCGACTTGGAAGACGAAGCAATGGCCAAGTGCCTAATCGTCGCCCAAGACCAGGTGTTGATTGAAAACTTGAAGCGCGAGCTTCCACCAGAAAAGTCGTTCAAAGTAGCTGTTGCTGCGAGCGGTTTCGAGGCGGGAATTCAAGCGGAAAGCTTCAATCCAGACTGTATCATCGTCGATTTTTCGATTGGCAAGATCGAAGCAGTTCAAATCTGCCAGAACTTGCGAAAGAACATCGATTTTACCGATATCATTCTGATCGCGTTGTTGCCAGATGATGGCCAACCGATGAGCTTCGACCGAAGTAGTATCAACGAAACGTTCAAGAAGCCGTTCGACGCCCACCTGTTGGCCGAGCGACTTCGAACTCTTGTCGGTACGAAGAAAGAGCTGGTCTAGTTTCGGACCAGGCTGAACGGATTCAGCCAAAGTACGAAACAAAGATCCTGAATGCCTCGTCAAATAGGCGTCTCACATCCCCGCAGATGTGAGACGCCTTTTTTCGTTGGTTGACAGTGCATGAGTGAGCGATGACAGTACAGAATCGACCGACGGTAACGCTTCACTCCATCGAAGGACCACACCCTGAGCGACACCTCCAACCACTTTGATGCCGATGGCCATGCTCACATGGTCGACGTTTCTGGCAAACGCGTCACGGTCCGAGAGGCTTTGGCTTCGGGCTCAGTGCAAATGAGTATCGCGACTGCCGAGTTGATTCGGTCGGGTCACTCCAAGAAGGGTGATGTGCTCGGCATTGCCAGATTGGCTGCGATTCAATCCACGAAACTGACTTCCCAGTTGATTCCCCTTTGTCATGCGATTCCCGTCGAATCCGTCTCGGTGACCTTTGAGTGGAGTGAGGTCGAGGGAACGCAGAACCCTGTAGCGTTGAGGTGTGAAGTCCGCGTGCGGACCTCCGCAAAGACGGGGGTGGAGATGGAAGCGATGACCGCAGCGTCGATCGGCTGCCTGACGATTTACGACATGGTGAAATCGGTGGAGCGCGGAATTGAGATCGGACCGATTCGATTACTCGAAAAATCGGGTGGCAAATCGGGGGAATTTCGACGCAGCTGACGAACTTCACGTTGTCAGGGGTTAGCGACTTGCGGTCTATCGGGTAGTAATTCGGCATCGCCATCGAGAACGGTACGGTGGAGACAAGGCCCAACCCGATCTGCCTGGATCGCAAATCCCATGAGCCACATCGAGATGGATTCGACATCGACGGTTCGACCCGTTCCCACTGAAACGCCTGGCCACATCAGCGAGTCTGTCCCCGCAAGTCGTTCCGGGGACCCAGTTCAGGGTGGCTGTGGTGCGACGACCGAGCGGGGTTGTGGTTCGTTGGCCTCTTCATCGGAGTCGGGATCCGACGATTGGGCTTCCGCCAACGAAACGGAGTCGTCGATGGTTCGCGAATCGTTGGATTCGGGGTCAGCGGTGAAGGAGGCTCTCGCCAGTCTCTACTCTCCGATTCTTGCTCCTCTAGCAGACGTTGAGAATCGTCTCGATGAAGAACTGCGAAGCCCCCACGATTCATTGATGCCGGTCCTCCGGCACGGAACACAATTGGGTGGCAAGCGACTTCGGCCCGCGATGCTGCTTCTGGCAGGGCAAGCCGTCGGGGATCTCACCGACGATCACACCGTTTTGGGCGCGGTGATCGAAATGGTGCATACGGCGACGCTCGTGCATGACGACGTGCTGGACGAAGCTGACACTCGGCGTCATGTTCCGACGATCAATGCGCGATGGAACGAGCATACGAGTATCCTGATCGGAGACTACCTTTTCGCTCAGAGTTTTCGGCTTGCAGCGACACTACCTTCGACGGAAGCCTGCCGGATGATCGGCGAGGCTGCCCGGTTGGTTTGCGAAGGGGAACTTCGGCAAGTGCTCGGTCGCGATGCGATTGAATTGGATGAGGAGACCTACTACGACATCATCCGTGGGAAAACGGCGGAATTGTGCCGTGTCGCTTGCGAGTTGGGTGCGAAGTTCTCCGGAGGTGGTGGTGCGACGGTTCACGCGATGGGGCGATTTGGTGACTGCTTGGGGATCGCATTTCAAATCGCCGACGATTTCCTCGATCTGTGGGGCGACGACGAAACGGTCGGGAAAACGTTGGGGACGGACATCGGTCAGGGCAAAATGACTTTGCCGTTGATACGATTGTTGGAAACTGCATCTGCCGAGGACCGGGACGCGATCGTACGGATCTTGGAAGGTCCCGTGGAGAAACGTCTCAGCGGTATTCAGCCTTTTCTGCGAAACAGTGACGCTCGCGAGTACACCCGTCGCACTGCTGAAGATTTCAAACAACGCGCACTGGAATCGCTCGACTGCCTGCCTCCAAGTCAGGCGAAGAATTCTCTGCGACAACTTGCTTCGTTTAGCGTCGATCGCCGATTCTGAATCAGCCTCGCTGCAGGTGAGCGTCATTCGGCCCTCTCGCGCCACATTCGATATCGCGTGGGCTGCTCAGGTAGCAAGGTAGCCGAGCCAGTTACTCGTGAGGCTCAGTCATGCTCCAAGGATCGAGCGCCTCACGCAACGTTTCTTCTGGAAGCACATTCTTCTCCAGGCACAGCTCTCGAATGGTCTGGCCAGTTGAGAAGGCTTCTTTTGCAAGTTTTGCGGCTTGTTCGTATCCAATCAGCGGGTTCAGGCTCGTGCACATCGAAAGGCTTTGTTCCACGGCAGCTTCGCAGGACTCCACATTGGCCTCCATTTCGTCGACACAAAAATCGACGAATGCGTTGGTGCCTTGAGACAGCAGGTGGATCGATTCAAGCACGGTTTGGGCCATGACTGGCATCATGATGTTGAGCTGGAAGTTTCCGCCGCCGGCTCCGCTCATGGTGATACAGGTGTCGTTGCCCATGACGCGAGCAGTGAGTTGCATCATCGATTCGCACATCACGGGATTGACCTTCCCGGGCATGATCGAACTTCCGGGTTGTCGGCTGGGAAGTTTGACCTCATTAAAGCCGCAGCGAGGCCCGCTTCCGAGCCAGCGGATGTTGTTTGCAACGTTGAAGAGCGTTTGGGCAATGCATTTGATTTCACCGTGAGCCTGAACCAACGCATCGCGTTGGGCATTGGCCTCGAAGTGATTGACAGCATCCACGAAAGCGATGCCTGTCTTTTCGGCCAGCACTTTTGCCACTCGAGATCCGAACTCAGGGTGTGTGTTGATTCCGCTACCCACGGCTGTCCCGCCAACGGGTAATTCCAACACGGCGTCCCGAGCCGCGGTCGCTCGCGCGATCGACAATTCCAGTTGGCGAGCAAACCCTCCAAATTCCTGACCCAGACGAAGCGGCGTGGCATCCATCAAATGCGTCCGACCGATCTTGATGACTTTGTCCCAGGCTTTTGCTTTCTCCAGCAATGACTCGTGCATCCGCTTCAATGCAGGGATCAGGGATTCCTGGATTTGCATGGCCGTCGCAACGTGAATTGCAGTCGGGAATGTATCGTTCGTGCTTTGTCCCATATTTACATGGTCATTTGGGTGAATCAGCTTTTGCTCTGCCATGCGATCACCGCCGGCAATTTCTGTGGCGCGATTGCTGATGACCTCGTTGATATTCATGTTGCTACTTGTCCCGCTGCCCGTTTGGAAAACGTCGATCGGGAATTGGTCGCTCAGGCCCCCGCTTGCAATCTCGGAAGCGGCTTGCAGCATGGCATCGGCTTGGGCGTCGGTGAGCGGGTTCTTTCCCGAGCCCGTTAGCTTTCCAAGCTCGCGATTTGCGACCCCACAGGCGTACTTTACCTGTCCCATTGCGCAGATCATCGCGGGCGGCAGTCGCCAACCGCTGATCGGGAAATTTTCGACAGCTCGTTGGGTCTGGGCACCATAGTAAGCGTCAGCAGGGACGCAAACTTCGCCCATCGAGTCACGTTCGGTTCGGAATTCGGTCATCTGATTCCAGTCCACGAAGGGTTGGAGTGCCTTGGGTTTCGCAAGAGGGACAGCCGACGCCAATGTCGATGCCTCGGTCACCAGCGACATGATAGAGGCGTGATGGTGGAATCGGGAAGCGGATGAAGCTGAGCCTGGTATCCCGAAGACACGGGGTGGGATCGTCGACACTCACCAATTGCAACAATCGCTACAAGTGGCTCAATCTAATCCGGACCACGATGGGGGGACCGCGTTCGTCCGCGATGTGGGCGCCCGAATCAATTTCGCTCTCAAACGCGCGTTAGGTTTGCTCAGGGCAATTCCATACGCAGCGATCTTCTGCTCGAGACATTCATGTTAACCGGCGACAATCTTCCACACGCTTCTCATCGCTCCCTGCTTGATCACAGTTCTGATGAGGCCGCTGTACAGCCTTCCACGATTCTCGGCGACGACAATTTTTCGGCCGGGGGCCCGGGGTCCAGTGTGATCCCAACGATGGGCGTCGAGGAAATATCGGTAGAGGAAGAAGCTGATCGACTGGCACAAGCGCTTTCACTGAAGTTTGAAGAGTTGACGCTGATTCATCAGCTGACCGAGCGATTGAAGCTGAACGAAAATTCAGGGCACATCTGCCAGTCACTGCTGGAGGAACTGGAACCCTGTATCAATGCGAGCACGATCGCAATCGACTTGCACGCTGACGATGACTACGACTGTGAAGGACTGTTTCTGTCGGTGGGAATGCCTTGCCAAGGGAAATGGTTGCGTGGCGTTGCGGACGAAGCGATTCAGGCGACCGAGAGTCTCGCGCAGCCGTCGCAGGTTGGCAAGAGTATCACAATTCTCAATCATCCTG
>JBPCVD010000205.1:0-4629 GCA_051010815.1 Rubripirellula sp. | reverse complement strand
GATTCGAATGGATCAAAATGCGCTGCCCAAACGCTTGGTGGCGTTCGCATTGGCGTTTGTCACAATCCCGGTACTGGCCTTTCCAACGCTGATGATTGTGCCTTGGCAAATGAGCGTGACCAACGAGTGGCTGCCGACCGCGGGGATGTATGTTGATGCGGTGATCCGGGTGATCACTGCGTTCGCGGCGGCGACCATATTGGGTCGCTATCTGGCTCGCGCATTCTGCCCAACCGCCGATCCAAAACTCGATCCGCTCGGCAAATCGACCACGCGTCTGCTCGACTTGATCGTGATTCTGGTCATTCCGACGATGCTGGTGGGCTGGCAGGCTTCACCCGCGGTGATCGTGGTCGCGTCCCTTCTTGCTGTGGTCATCCGACGGTGGCTGCCGGTCAGTTGTGATGCCTTGGGATGTTTCGCCATCTCCATGCCGTTCGCACTGACCTTCCAACTGGTGCTGTGGCGACACTTGCACGCGGTTGCGGAAATTCGCGGGGAACTAGGCTTTGCCTATTGGCCCTCCGACGGAAGTTCCCCCTGGGTGATGCTCAGTTGGTTGTTTCTTGTGGCATTGGTCCCGATCTGGCTTCGAGAGAAACCTCAAGACGCGCTACCGAGTCCTGCGCCAACCGATGACCTTGATGATGACGACGGAGCGCAAAACGAATTTTGGGAGCAGGATTCGGACGAAAGCGACTTCGATCGAGAAGACGACGCCGAAAATGACGTCGAGGCAAGCCCATCGTGGGGCAACCTCGACCGGCGAAGTGACGCTGGGCTCGATCATGATCGCGGGCAAGAGGATGTTTCACCGCACGATACACTCGGCGACCAACTTCACTTCGATTCCGAATACGACCATCTCTCGGCGGATCGATCGGATGACTCGGTTTCGGGGCCAAGTCATCCGATGGAAGAGAGAAGTGATTCGAAGATCGATGACGAATCACCCAGGAAGCCGCGCTGACCCACACGGTCCTGCCAGCAACGGAAAGGTTTTCGTTGCTATCCGCCAATTTGAGACGAGGAGTTAACTCACGGCTCAACAGCAATTCCCGCTAGCTGCTTCGCAAGCGATCGCACCGTCCGCGGCACCACCGTAGCCCAAGTCGACGGAGCAAACGCCGGTCTTAGGAAGTGTCAATTCCACGCGCCGCGCCGCTTCGTGATCACCGGCTAACTCGGCTGCTACCGAGCGAACCTGTTCATAGCCGGTACGAAGCAAGAACGTTGGTGCTCGACCGTAACTCTTCATTCCGACCATGTAGAACCCCGTTTCCGGATGCCGAAGCTCCGCCGCGCCGTGGGGCGCGACCGAACCGCAACTGTGATGATTCGGATCGATCATCGGCCCTAATGTCTTGGCGGCTTCGGTCGGTATGTCGAGTTCGATTCGCAACTCGCGAAGCATGCTCAGATCGGGCCGTGCTCCTGCGGCGACGATGATCTCATCCACAACGACTTGGCCAACACCATCCACGTCGACAACTTCGATGCCCTCAGGATGCTGTTTGAGTGCGCTGATGGAGGTTCCGGTCAGCAACGTCACAACGCCCGACGTGACGGAGTCGTGTACTCGCGTTCCAAGTGCACCTCGCTCGACAATTTCATCCGCGGAACCGCCGCCCCAAAGTTTCGTGGGATCGGAACGTCGAATGGCCCAGGCAATGGACGTGGTCGGCTCCTCTGTTTTCAACTGCTGCAAACTCAGAACGCTGCCAATTGCCGAGTGCCCTGAGCCTACGACGAGCACACGTTTGCCGGCGTATCGCATCCGTTCACGCCCCAAGATGTCGGGCATTCCATACCGAATATGGGGCTGGAAATCTTGCTCCCCATCGGCTGGGACGCCTCCGGCACCCAGCGGGTTTGGCGTGGTCCATGTGCCCGACGCGTCCATCACTGCACGCACCTTGAATCGGCGTGGGCCATCCGGCGTCTCGGTGACAATCAGGAAAGGAGCTTCCTCTCGCTTGCCATCTTTCATTCGGTCATGACCGTCACGCGAAATGGAGACGACTTTGTGATCAAGATGAATGTGCGGAGCCATGGAATCAAGAGTGGCAAGTGGATCCAGGTATTCCTCAACGAACTCCTTGGCGTAGGGAACATAGCCGACCTCCGGTGGGGCCCAGTCGCTCTCATGCTCCAGCAATCGTTGACTGGCGGGATCCATCAGAAAATCCCAAGGCGTAAAGAGCCTCACATGTCCCCAATCCCACATGCTGGAGGCAACTCGAGGCCCCGCCTCAAGCACCAAAGGGGTCAGTCCACGTTCAAGCAGGTTCGCCGCGGCGGCAAGTCCCGTTGGACCAGCACCGATCACGGCGATCGGTAATTGTTTTGTTTCATTCATGGGATGTTTCCTCGTTGAATTCATGACGGTTTCCGTCAATCGATGTCAGTTCCCCGACCGGTGTTGCACACCAAGTTCAAAGTCGTTTAACGACAACAACGTGTTTGCTCGGTCGCTGTGTCAGCGACTCCGCATGAACCTGGGGATTCCTTCGCAGGGCTTGGATCACTCTCCTCAGTGGACAGCGTTTCTTTCGTTGGACCTCCGCAACAGCCGCTCTGTTTTTGTGCGGGCTTTAATTCACGTTTCGGCTTGGAGCCAGTTACGTAAACGTTTGCGGTCGACAGGACAAAGGTTCGATCGTTTTCGTTGGATTGGTGTTTCATTTCGGAATGACTCGGTTTCGAATTGGTTGTCTTCTTTCCTCTTCACCTATGTAGACGTGGTTGCGCCGGAAAAGACGCAGTGAATGCGTGCCGAGCTGGAGAATCGGGGAATGAGCCCCAAAAAGGTGGCAGTGAGGCGTTTCTTTGTGAATCGTCGAGGGATGACGAGGGACCAGATCTCGATCGGGGAGTTTGGAGCGGTCCTGACGTCGACAGTTTCGTCGAAGCTCACCCCATCACCGGCGACATGGTCAGTCTTCCACCACTTCACCGGTCACGTGCGATGACGGTCGCTCCTAGCGCGGGCATTTCACGGGTCGAACCATCGACCAAAGAACGCAGCAAGCGTGCGGTCGGCCCAACACGCCAAATCGATTTGCGAATCTTGCCCATCGCTCGTCGGCGTTCCCGCCCAACGGATTTCTACCGCTGATTCGCGCACCAGCGATTCCAGTCAATCGCTGGCTTTCAGATGCCCGTCTCGCGGAGCCGAAAATTGCGAGTTGGAACGCCGACTACTTGTCGAACGCTGGCTAAGATTCGCTGGGCCGGGGGCGAAGTTGACAGAACAACGCCTTCTTCTGGTCAGGCAATGAATAGTCAAACCCGCAGCTTTGCAGGAACTGTTCCGACGAACTGATGGCCAGAATCTCCATCACATGCAAGTCTCTCGCTCGATCGACACAGCAGGCGACCAGTCTGCGCCCAACTCCGCTTCCCTGAAACTGCGTGTCGACGGCTAAGCATTGCAATTCTGCAAGCTTGGGGCCATAGATTTCGATCGCAGAGAATCCGACCAGGTGTTGTTCATCATCACCTTCGTGGCGGACAGCGACGAAGCCGTGCCGAGTCAATTCAATGATTTCGGCTTCAGTCCGCCCCAGCAGCAAATGTTGCATGACGTAAGGCCGCATCAAGGCGTGAATGGCGGCTGAGTCACTTGGCTGGGCTTGGCGAATACGAACGCCGCTTGGAAGTGGACGTTCAGCGTCCTGTTCCGAACTGCTCAATTCAACTGCACGGGGTTTGTGGCGTCTTTGATCGTTTTACGCATCAGTTGGACCGGAGCATCGTGACCGGTGAACAGCTTGAACTGATACGCCGCTTGACGAACGAACATGTCGATGCCGGTGATGATTCGGCATTGCGCTCGCTTCGCGTGCTTGATCAGCATTGTGTTCTCGGGGTTATAGACCGTGTCAAACACCACCAGAAACTGATTCATCGCGCTTGCGTTGTACGGCGATGTGTTCACGTCCGGATGCATGCCGACAGGTGTTCCGTTGACCAATAAGTTGATTTTGGGGTCATGTCGATCTTCCCACTCGATTGCGCGACAACCGATCTCAGCCGCCAGAATTTGCGATCGTTCGAACGTTCGAGACGAAAGCAGCACTTCGCAGTTGCGTTGTTTCAAACCCCAGGCCACGGCACGAGACACGCCGCCCGCTCCCATCACGAGTGCGGTCATCCCTTGCATGGGGCGTTCTGATGTCTTGTCGATCTTGTACAACTCTTCGATGCAATCCATTGCAGCGCGGTAGTCGGTGTTGTAGCCGAGACAGTTGTCGTCATGAAAAACCATCGTGTTCACTGCGCCGATTCCCGTCGCGCTCGATTCCGCCTGTGTGCAGAACTCCAACGCGTCCTCCTTGTGTGGGATCGTAACACTGAGTCCACGAATGTTGAGGTCAGCACAACTGTCAACCAAATGTCTCAAGTCGTGCTTGGGCACGCGAAAGGGAAAGTAGCGGGCGTTGAGTTCCTGATCTGCAAATGCGCTGTTGTGGATCAGCGGACTGTAGCTGTGTGCGACGGGGTCAGCGACGACGCCGAACAGCTCGGTATCGGCATCGATCTTGTCGTATTGATAAAGGCTCCGCATCTCCTTCCAATCAAGTTGACCCGGCGCCATCTTGCGACCACCGCTGAACGTCGCGTAGG
>JBPCVD010000204.1:0-6671 GCA_051010815.1 Rubripirellula sp. | reverse complement strand
TTCTCGGTTTTCTGGAAACGCTGCGTTCCTACAGCAAGACTCATGTACGATCCGTAAAGAAGGCCAGGAAACGACATTGAACGATCGGCGAGTTCGACATGAGTGCAGCGATCAAGATTTCCGACCCTGACTTTCGCCGCGCTGTCGCCCTCATCGATGAGGGAGACGCCGAAGCATTGCGTGATTGGATCGAAGCACATCCAACGTTGATGACCGCGTCGGCTGATGAAGACGGCTCGTCTTGCGGAAGCTACTTTGCCAACCCAAGACTCCTTTGGTTCGTAGCGGAAAACCCAACTCGCAACGGCGTGCTGACGTCCAAAATCGTACCGGTCGCGCAAACGTTGATCGACCTCGCGCAACAGTTCGCAGCCGACGACTTGGACGAACAGCTGAATTACACGCTGGCTTTGGTCAGCTCTTCTTTGGTGGCTCAGAAGTGCAATCAACAGCGGCCCATGATCCAGACTTTGGTCGCCGCCGGAGCTGATCCGAATTCAGGAATCAAGTCTGCGCTCGCGCACCGAGAAACCGACGCATGCGAAGCGATGCTGCACGGCGGTGCAAAACTCACGTTGGCACTCGCGGCGGGACTTGGCTTGACAGCTGACGTCACTCGCCTCTCAAAGGAATCAAACAAGTCAGACCTGCAAGAGGCGCTCGCGATCGCCGCTATCAACACTCAGCCAGGCTGCATCGAAATACTGCTTGACCGAGGTGCTGCAGTGAATCAATTCAACCCTGATGGCGTTCACGCCCACTCCACGCCGCTTCATCAAGCAGTCTATGCCGGCTGCGCCGAGACCGTCGACGTGCTGCTCTCGCATGGTGCCGATGTCAGTATCAAAGACAAAGTCTTCCACAGCGACTGCATCGAATGGGCCAGGCACCAAGGCCATCATGAACTTGCCACACGTCTGTCGAGCTAACGAAAGAAAGTGAGACAAGCGATTCGGTCTGACCGAATCAGGCCCGCGAGATTCACGACGAAGTCGACGCTCACACTCGCCGCCAAACGCCCCTCACTTCAACGAAGTCAGGAACGCAAGTAAATCACACAGCTCTTCCGACGTCATGTTTGCCGCAAGTCCGCTCGGCATCAGAGATTCGCTTTGTATCCTCCGCGTCTCAATGTCGCCTTTTTCGATCGTGTGGTTTTTCCCATCCGCCATGCGAATCACAACCTGCTCGTTCGTATCCATCACCAACAAGCCTGTCAGCACACGTCCGTCACTCGTCAGCACTTGATGGCTACCGAACTTAGGATCGATCAATTTGGATGGCAATAGAATGCTCTCCAGCAACTCCCGCCGAGAACGTTTCGCGCCGATCGCATCCAAGTCGGGTCCGACGCTTTGGCCACTTCCTTGGACTCGATGACATAGCAGGCATTGCATCGATTGGTTGTTCATGAATCTCTCACGACCGCGATTTCCGTCTCCCCTCGACGCCATCACAGCTTCAACATCGATGCTGTCGCCTAGCCGCTTCCGCCGTTCCTCCCGAGGCAAGAATCGCTCGAACAATGCCGACGTCAGTGGTGGGTCTGACTTCATTCGTTCCCGCGCCGTTTCTAACCTCTCGCGATCGGTAATCTCGGAGTTCAATAGGAGTCGCGAAACTTCACGAAGCGCGTCCGATGTATCGGATGCACCTTCGGTCTTCGACAATGACGCACCCAATGCCGGATCTGCACTCAACGAAGAAATCCAGTCGTGCACAAGTTTCAGGCCCAACGCGTGATTGTCGCCTCTGCCGAGCTTTGGCATGTGTCCACTACCACTCGTCATCATGCGATAGTAGAGGGTCGAACGCGACGGATCGCCCGGCACAATGACGCTGGCGTTCACGATCCCAAAGTCGCCCTGAGTCGGGGCCACACCGATCGCATTCATCTCCTTCACCGGTGTCGAATACGCCAAATCTGTTGGCACCGTTCCCCCGCCGCCGCGGCGGTGACAATGGGCGCAATTCGCGGCAAGAAAAGATCTTGCGCGGTCCGCCACGGGAGCGTCCTCGTCCAATGGATCAACCATCCGGTTCAGATTCCACTGCTTCGGCGCCTGACGATCCAAGATGCTCCACTCGACCAGTTCATGGATCTGAGACTCATCCAAGTTCTCAAAAGAAAATCCCACCGAGCCACCGTTTTGCCGTGAATGACAAGCTCGACACTGTGCCCGATTCTGAACGTGCCACTCTTGCGATTGCATGACGCCATCGGCGTCCGCGTACTCGATTAGCGTCGTGGTGCCCGCACCCTCAACCAGACTGGCATCCGTTTGCTCGGCGTTCCAGAGGTAAGCATAGGGATGCCAATTGATACCGTCGAAGTGAAGCAATTGTGTCTCGATTTTCCGAGACCCGCGTGACAAGGTTTTCGCGAACACCGTTCCTTCGGGGTAATTCCACGCGCGTTGCAGACGACTGATGCGAATCGTTTCCCCGCCCGGCACGCCGATCAGAAATCGGCTGTCAACGTCCTCGGCGCCGGACTTTGCGATTGGCGTGTACTCAATCACTCCCTCGGAAGGCTTCAACAGTGCGACGTCGGTAAACAAACCCGTTTGACTTAAGCGTCTTGGGAATTCATTCGAGCCATCGACAGTAACATTTTTGACAAGTTTGTAGATCCCGCCGTCATAGCCAACCACCAATGCTTCTCGGTCCCGCGACTCGGCAAAGGTAATGATCGGCAACCCTGTCTCAGCCAACACTGGATTCCAGGTGACCTGAGTTGCCTCGTGTCTCAATCCCCACAACAAGCCTGTCACATAATCGCCATACAAGTAGGCTCCTGATAGCTCTGGGTGCTCCTTGCCGCGGTAGATAATCCCTCCCGTCACCGACTGCCCAACCGCATGTGGATAAGCAACCAATGGTTTTTGAATCGGAGTGGGCCCCTGTTCGATGTCGCTTCGAATAGGCTGGGGCCCCTCGAAGATGCTCCATCCGTAATTGCCCCCACGCTGAACATCGAACACAAGTTCCCAAAGTTCCCAACCAACATCTCCGCAGAGAATCTGATCGGTCTCCGGTGCGACAGTGAATCGCCAAGGATTCCGAAACCCATACGCCCAGATTTCTCCCCGCGCACCAGGCACATCTAGGAAGGGATTGTCGTCAGGAATCGAGTAGAGTTTCCCGTCCGATGGATGATCAACATCGATTCGGCAGATGGACGATCGAAGATCCGACAAGTCCTGACTCACGTCATACTCATCCGGCGGATAGGGTCTCGCGCCGTCCCCTGCAGAAAAGTACAACAACCCTTTCGAATCAAAGCGGATCGTACTTCCGTTGTGTCCACCCGACGGCCAGGTCAACAAGATTTCTTCGCTAGCCGGATCGACTCGAAACGGCTCCTCCCGACTCACCACGAACCGCGACAGTCGCGAGCCATCGGGACGTCCCACGGGGTTACCAGCATAGGCAACAAAGAGTTGGCGATTCGTCTCGAAATCGGGATGGAGTCCGAAACCATAAGCACGACGAAAATCATCGATCAACGGATTGAGGTCGATCACAAGCTCTGACGTTGTGACCTCCGGATCGTCATCAAATACGTGAAGCTTCCCCGCTACTTCCAACAGCATCATTTTGTGCGTGCCGGGAACCGTCGTCAGTTCCACGGGTTGGTTGAACTTCAGCGAGGGATAGACGCGCTCCACATGAAATGGCTTGGGTGGATCGGGGGATCCAATCACACGCGAAGAGGTCCACGGAATTCGCTCGGCTCCTTGCAACAGGGGCGTCACACTCAACAGGAACACTGCAAGGAATTGAAGTCGCATCACCCAACCATAACCATGGATAGAAAGCCCCAATTGTAGCCGCCAATTCGAATCGAACGGAGCCTTCCCACAGCGAATCAAATCACTCCCGCACGAGAAATGCCCTTCTTCGATTCGCGATTCGCCCCCTTGGCTCAGGAACCTCCGGCCTCATCTCCAATCTCGGATAGAACCTTGATCGCATGATCGAAAGCTTCCTTCGCTGCTTCCCGCTCATGGTCTGCGATATTCCGTTCGCGGTTCTTCCACAGCAATTGAGTCATTTCGATACACCACCGAGCGCTATCTTCGGACGCACGAATCGGCTTCTCGGAGACAATGATCGGAATAGGATTCGAATGCAATTGGGGGAACTGCCGAACGGCGACCCAACTGCTCTCGGCAATGGGAATGTTTGCTTTGATGGTGTGTGTTTTTCCATCCGCCGGAATGAGAGAGGAGTACACGCTTTCGCCGTTGACAATCAACTCTACCAATCGCTTCCCACCCTGCGTCCAGCGGTCTGAACGATCGCCATGCAACACGACGGTGTCTCCTACGACCGCACGTTCGACCACGTTTTTCTGCGTGCCGTAGGCAACGGCTTCAGGAGTCTGCGGCGCGAATGCAACTTGTGCGGTAAACGTCACCTCGCCAGGCGAATCCAGTCGCACTTCTTCGTCACCAGGCACAACGCCATTGACCGAGAACTTGGGAAGGTGCGCGTAGCCGTCCGACACGTACGAACTTCCTTTGGCAAGCGCCTCACACCAGGCCCCAAACTCGAGCTCAGCATCCGTTCCGAGATGCACATAGACTCTGCCTTTTCCGACTCGACGACTACTCATGCAGGGAAAATCCGTTTCGCCCGAAACCTTCAACGGGAAACCGCAGTTCAGTAAGTGGTACCAAGTGTTCCACTCTTGGATGCGACGCGTGTCCATCGCGCTGATGAAGTCACACACCCCAGCAACTGTGCTGACGCAAATTTCCATCGCGCCGACGCCGTTCATCTCGGGAATCGCCAGGTTGGGCAGTCGATCGGCGGCGCGCTGATGAGACTGCACCAACTCTTGTTCGGACAATCCGCCATCACGATCAGCATCGATCGTTCGAAACGGTTCCGGAAGCAGTGCATCAACGGTCTCTGACGCACGCAAACGCCCGTCATCGTTGGTATCGAATCGCCGTATCATCCGCTGCGTCGCAGGACCCGGATCGATCGCCAAACCGCTCGCGGAATGCGCGTAGCCCGCGTATCCTCCCTGCTCCTTCGCCCATCGCATCACCGGCGTTGTCCACGTTGGCCAGCCCTTCGTTTTTGTGCCCTCACTGTCGGGGTAAGTTTGGTCGTGAAGATTCAGCAGGCAGACATGGCCCAATGCCTGGGAACCGAAGCCACTGATCTCCAGATCGTACTTCAGCAGCGTATCCCTCGTGCCGAACATGTCTGCATCCGCCTGAAAGTACTGACGCTGATAATCGAAGCATGGGCCCCATGTCAGCACACAACCAACGTTCAACCCTTCACCCTGCACCTGGCGAAACATATCGCCGGGGGAAACGCCCTCGGTCGGTCGGGTGTAGTGCGCGCATCCAGCCGCGTGAATGTGGTGATCACCGCTAAAGAAGCCGTAGTCGCGTGCGTTAAACCACCGTTCGAGAGAAATCGACAGCTGATTCTCCTGACCTGGAATCATTTCAATCTGCGTTTCCTGCACCCGGTACTCAGGGCCACGACTCGACGAAACGCTGAATCGTCCCGGCGGAAGCAAGACCGACTCACCATCGATTCGGTAGACGTGCGATTGAAAAAAGAAGTCAGGCGCCTCACGTTTAGCCTGCGCAGGAAAGACTCTTCCCGATGGATCACGAAATTCTAATCGCGCGATGCCTGGCTGCCCGTCGTGGTCACGAATCCGTAATCGAAGCGGCAATGCAGGCTTCACATCCATCAACACCGGCAGTTCATTTCGATGTTCCAGATCGGCAGTTCCAGCACCAATATCGAAATGCAGCACAGCCTCACGTTTTCCCGACTGACTCGACGAAATCAGAAGCAGGGCATACTCGACTTCGAGCCCTGACATCTCGGGAGTCATTGGGGGTGCATCGTGTATCTGAACGCTAAGGAAACGCTCGTTCGAGCCCTCTTCGTTCTGGTTCTCCAGCAACTTAAGTTGTTGCTGTCGGTTCATGCTTAGCTGCGCTGTTCCTGCGTACACTGGCCCCGCCTGAGGGCTGCTGATCCGCAGCCGAGCCGTCGAAGTGCTGTGATTCAGGATCTTAAGGATGGCGGGGCGATATCCCGCTTGCTGCACATCGGCAACGACGGGACCTCGACGCGCGGAGACACGTTCCTCGGGACTGATTGTCACGACCGCCAGCACAGAAGAATCAATCGCCCTTTGAAGTTCGATGGAGTCACCCGAATCGAGCCCCGACTCGATCCTGGCCGCGAGTTCCTCGGACAAGGGTGCCCCCAATGCATCCAGAGCGGTCATCAATCGCTTGACGCCGGATGCAAGCGGTTGAAACTCCACGCTCACCTTGGGCGGCTCTGCAGCCCTCGCGGTCGGGATTGCACAGTCAGCAGAACCCAGCGCAAAAACCAACGCGAAGACAAATCGGATACGCACGACGTTCAACCTCAGCGTGGGACCAAAAAACAACTATCCTGACCTCGATATCCTGCCGTCTCTCTCGCAACGTCCAACGCCCGTAGAAACCCTGATCACGTGTCACGCGTTGCGGACGATCAGGCGAGCAAATCTTTCACCACGTGGCCATGCACATCGGTCAGACGATAGTCACGTCCCTGAAACCGATAGGTCAGTTTCTCGTGATCGAACCCTAGCTGGTGAAGAATTGTTGCTTGCAGGTCGTGCACATGAACGG
>JBPCVD010000203.1:0-2848 GCA_051010815.1 Rubripirellula sp. | reverse complement strand
CGCCCTGCGGCGTTTCCACCTTGAATTGATCACCGTAAGCCAAGATACCGTGCAAGATCTGCCAGGCTCCATTGGTCTCCGTCGAAAGCTGGCGCTGGTTGCGGTTCCGGTCAAGCGCGTCCTGGACCAATGCTTCCAGCGACTCAAGCGAATCACCCTCGGAACTCTCTCCTGACGAGAGAATAGCCGGAGTCGCGGTGGGGCCTACGGGGTCCTGGATGAGAGGACAGCCGACTGGCACGAGTGCCAAGAGGCAGATCGGTAGAAGATGGGGATGGCGCATGACGCCATGTAGAGTGCGTCGCGCTCGACCAGAAGTCAACTTTACGAGGTCGATTCTTGACCGAATTCTTTGTGACTAGTGATTCCGAACAATGGAAGCGGGGAGTCACTCGCCAAATCGAGTTCACTCACTGTCGCCAGCCGTGACCTCGTTCAATGCTTCGTCATCCTCGTTTTCGCGATCCTCGTTTTCGCGCGGCTCAGCGTCAATTTCGTCTCCTTCGGCGTCATCACCCTCCTCCACCTCGTCCCGGTAGTACGTTCGAACGGTGGCAGGTAACGGGTCGATGGCCAGCTGATCGGTCAGGAATCCTTTGGCTTTCGCCAACCGCAGCGTTGCGATCACATCGCCATATTCTCCTCCCACGGTCACGATTCCTTCAATCACATCGGGGAGCGAGTTTGAGACGACGGCGCGTTTGTCGTCCTTCCCGGGTTGGAAGCGACTGATTCTCAACTGGCCTGATTCGCTCGCGTCCGGCTTGATCATCAAACCGCCCGGGCCCATCAAGAACTGTCGAACTTCCAGCTTTTGTGTGCCTCCGAGCAGCACGATTTCGGGCGACTCCCGCAGCGAGACCACAACAGCAGACTTAGACTCCGAAGGAACCTCGTACAGGTAGAACGACCCGAGTGCCTTTCCTCCAAGGAGTTGCTTTCCATCGACCCTCCGCCGAATCGCACAGAATGAACCGTAGCGAGTTTCGAGACTGGGCTCGTCCATCAACCGACGAAGTGCGTCGGTCGCGAGTTGATGATCCATCCCTTGCAATGCCAACAGCGACAGATGCCGAAATGCGGCAACCTCGCGGGCGGCTGACTCCAACGGCTCGATTGCCTCGGAGCGTTCGAGGTAGGCCAAAGCTTCCGCAGCGTAGAACCTCAATTCCGGATTGTCCGATCGAATTCCTTCCAAGAGCGTTGGTACCGCGCTGTCACCGAGGGCCTCCAATTGCATCGCCGCGTCGGTGGCGGTCGCAGGATTCCCCAGCCGATCGGCCAATTCGGCCAGTCGCATTTGCGTGTCTGACGACTCTGGCTTCACACCAATTGCTCGCACGACTTCCATCAGGCGGGGAATGTTGTTTCGATATCGAGGATGCACTTCGATTTCGATGAAATCGTCTTCCAACGGCTTGGCGATGCCTCGACGCGTGGTCCCATCGAAGAAGAAGAATCGGCGATTCACTGCGTTGGAAAGCGTCGTCGACATCTTGGCGTGCTGGAATTCCGGTCGCAGAATCAGCCCCAACTTGCGCGTGACCTGCACACGGCCACCGCCTAACACCACACCCTCAATTCGCAGGGTCGAGTCGTCTCCGGGACTATGCATCGAACGGGTAAGCACGGGGCCCAATCCGATCGCCATCACATCGCTTTGACGAACCATGTTTTGAAGCACGCGTTGTTGACGCATGCGAGTGTCGAGCAGCCAGCCATCATGCAGATCCGAAACACGACTCTCTTTGGGTGCCAACACGCGGATGTCGACGGGGTCGCCGCGTCGCGCCCCCGCTGGAATCGTCGCCCGAATGCGAACGAGTGCGGTATCAGCCCGCTCGAGAAACCGGTTGGGATCCTTGATGTCGTGGCGTTTCATTTCCTCCAACAACTGATCGCGGTAGATCGACGGATCTGCCGGCCCACCGGTCCCGGGTAGGCCGTTGACTGCGCCAACGCCAACAACTTGAATCGGCCGAAGCCCTTGCACGACCGTTGCTTCCCGAACCAAGTCGGGCGCTTCCGGGGCACGCATCAGGTCTTTCAACTTGGCGTTGTCATCGTCATCGCCCTTGCCCGGCAACAATGACGTGCAGCCTGCAATCGACAGGCAAAGTACGAAGAGCAAACTGCGTGCAATCCAGCGTCCAAGGTTGCTCGGGCGCATGTAAGTGAGTTGGGGCATCCTGCCGCACATCCCGTTTTTCGGTGTGTTGGAGATCTTTCAACGCTGTGGTCATAGCCTCCGAAGCGGAAATGGGGCAAGATCAGCCATTGTTACGGTCGCCAACTCCAGCGAGCAGAGGCCAGTCGGTTCCTTGACCCGTTCCGACACCCGTACAACTGACGAAGCACACCCGTACAACTGACGAAGCGAGGAACACTGGGCAAACGGCCTCGACTCGGCCATTCACCCGCAAGCCTTCTCTGGCTTATTTACCCGCAAGCCTTCTTCTGGCTTAGAGGCGCCAGGCTTCTTAGATGCCGGGCTGCTCGGGTACCGAGATTCTCAGATTCCGGGCCGCTGAGGTGCCGGGCCGCTTTCCCAAGGACTCTTCCAGCACCTGGGAAGCAGTCAAAGCGGCCAAAAATATTCCCGAAGGTTGTAGGCCAGATCGCTGCTTGGGTGCCTTTCGGTCGCCTCGGAGCCAAAACTCATGCCGAACCTGGCCTAGGAAGCTCTTGACAGAAATTTCACTACGGGGATACTTTTCGGTTTGGCCGCAACCCTTGCGTCAATTCGCTGATAATTGGGCCGAAATCGAGCACTCCTTCGCGTATCTGCGAAAGGCCCAATTCAACCCATTTGTGTGGATTTTCCCCACTCCCGACCATCATTTCATGC
>JBPCVD010000202.1:0-4307 GCA_051010815.1 Rubripirellula sp. | reverse complement strand
TGTCACCCCACCGCAACTTGATCACCTGATTCTGACCACCGATGGGATTCGCCGAGCCATGAAGAATGTTGGATGTGGTCACGCCTCCGGCCAGATGTCGATAGATGAGGATGTCGCTGTTATCAATGAAGTCGCCAATGCGAACCTCCGCCGTGACCGCTTGGCCCGATTCGTTGACGCCACCATCGGTCCCCATGTGGGAATGACAGTCGATCAGACCGGGTGTGATGTGCTTGCCTTGAACGTCAAAGACTTGGCAACCTGGAGGAGCTTCAAGGTTGTCGCCGACTGCCACGATCAATCCGTCCTGAATGAGTAAGTCGGCGGTGTCGAGGACCCCCGCTTCATCGCAGGTCCAGATGGTCGCCCCACGAAGCAGCACAGTCGGCTGTTCCTCGATCGGCTGTTGCAATCCATAGGCGCCCAGTGGAACGAGCAGCGGCGTTTCAGAATTGTCAGTGACCGCCTCCTTCGGCTCATTGTCAGAAGTTTCAGCTCGCTCGATTTTCGCTGTCTTCGATTCCCCTTCTTCCGCTTCGTCATCCCCATCTCGGGAATCGTCGTCTGCGGTGTCCTCCTCCGAGTCATCCTCCTCCGAGTCATCCTCCTCCGAGTCACCCTCGTCCGAGTCATCCTCGTCTTCTGGCTCGATGCGGCGCAGATCAACATCTCTCTTGGCACCGCTTGGCAGCGTGATGGTTGCGAACAGATCTGGCGTCGTCTCTCGTTCGGTCGGATCGACCATCATTACGGAAAGAAGCGATATGCCATCTTCATACGCGGGATCGACTTCGTGCAAGTTCAAGGTCGCTACCACTCGATCGCGTTCACGGGCGACGTCTTTCAGCTTCGCGGAGGGCGACTTTTCTTCGGCCTGTTTGTCGTCGTCGCCTTCCTCTTTGTCGTCGTCGTTTTCCTCACTTTCGTCGTCGTTTTCCTCACTTTCGTCGTCCTCTTTGCCTTCCTCGTTTTCGTCGTCCTTCTCATCGTCGTCACCCTTGGCCTGAGCCGGCGACACGGCTTTCGACGCAGCGGTGACACTGCCCTGCAATTTGTCCCCTTCTGATTCAATCACCAACTGCAAATCCGCGGCACCGTCACCACGAACCTTCATCGTCCACTGACCGGCGAGATGATCGGTGACCGAATGATCCTGTTTCGGATCGATTTCAAAACGTTTGCCTGCGACCCAAGACTCGATCACCTTCGTTTTCGAATCAAACAGATCGCCGTTTGTGACCACGAGGTTGGCGAGCTTGCCGACTTGCACACGCCCAACGTGATCATCAATTTGCAGCAACTCGGCGGGATTCGTTGTGATGGCTGCTAACGCCGCATCCTTTTCGAGGCCACGATCGACTGCGACACGAACCTGTTTGAGAAAATCACCGACATTGCTGAGACCATCAGTGGTCAGGCAGATCGGCAGGCCTGCAGCGGCCAATCGGCCAGGGTTCTCTGGAGCAAGATCCCAGTGCATCAGATCCTGGAGCGTCACCGACTCTCGAGATTGTGGAGATTTGACATTCGGAGCGTCGGGAAAATCGACCGGAACAAGAATGGGGCGATTCGCTCGAATGATGCTGGCAAGTGCTCGGTACTCGCGCCCCGATCCGCGGAAAATGATGTTCAACGAAAACTCGCGGGCCATCGCATCCGCTCGCACTGCCATTCGTTCGTTGGGCGCGTCGACCACAAACCGATCCTCTGACATGGCTTGTGAAAGTTCTTGCAATGCGACATTGGTTTCCGGCCGAGGAAGTTCGGCGCTGGCCAGATAAGTTTCCCAGGCGTCGCGATACCAGACCGCGTCGTACAAGGATTGACGAAGCAGCGCTGTCGCACCCATCGGCGAATTTGGATAGTTCTCGCGCGGCCCACTCCGTGGCACGGAAAGTTGCAGATGATGAAAGACCTTCTTTCGCAGAAGCGTCCTACCGGCATCCCCACCATCGAGCAGAACAACGCTACTGGTCCCTTTGACGATGCCTCCTTTGGGAGCAACGAGTCGCGTGACAATCCCCTGTGATCGGAGCTTGCTCGCATCGCTTACTGCAACTGCCGACTCCGCCGCGTTTCGCTGTGGCGTTACGTTGCTGTTCCAGTATCCCGACTTGGTTTCGGGATTGTCAGACTCTACCTCCGACCAAGCATCAATCAGTCCCGCGTAGATCCGCCTCCCTTTGCAGTCGATCTCTTTGCTGCCCTCCGGAATCTCGATGTCATGACCGATCGCGGTGATCGTCGTGCCGCGGATGAGCACGGAGACATCGTCGAGAGTGACGCCAGGTTCGACAACAACATCGGCGTGAAGAAGCGCGTAGTCGCTGGGTCGATCATCGCGCAGTCCGACGATTGGCGCGGCGGCAACGTCACGCTGAGCGTGGGCAACGTCTGGAGCCGCAAGCAGCAGGACCGCCTGGAACAGAAATATCGAGTGAAGGTACGCGGTGCGCACGGAGACCACCTGTGAAATTATCTGAAACCGGAGGCGCTTCGAAAGTTGCGAAGAGAAATCGCCATCCGTCGTAGCAATAGAGTAATTGACCTGCCAGCTCGGAGGGCTGCCCGAAGAGGCAATTGGAAAATGTATCGAAGCCCAGGCATGGCTTCGCCGGCGCGAGATTTGGAGGGTTCATCAGGCAAATCCCAACAACTCTTTCCCTCAATCCATAGTGTCCAGGCAGCACTCCACTTGATGGCATAAAACGAAATTCCTCTTGACCTGAGCCTCGGTGGCTATTAGTTGTGGATTTCAGGCATGTGAATACCCTCGCGCCGTTCCTCTTCAATAGGATCCAAGGAGGCTGGTACATGGAACCTGAGAAATCATCATCTGACACACCCGATCGTTCGACGATTGAGCGCTTTTTCTGCGGTCTAAGCGAGTACATCTTTCAATCGAAGCTCGGTGTTGCCGATGTCCAATTGATCGACTACGTCAGCGACATGCTGATGCGTTTCGTTCGAGTTGACTCGGTCAACAAAGTTCGTCGCTCCAATGGGCGGCCGGCTACCGAAGTCTTCCAGATGCTGTGCGAAGCGGAGCAGAGAATCGGGCTCGCTCGCCGAGAAGTCCATCGTCACATCGGCGACTTCACGCTCTTCTGGTCAGGTATGTACCCCGAGAGCCTCCGTCGGATTCAACCTCATCAGTCAGCCGACGGGTTTCTTGATTACTGCCAGCAAGGCAAGCGAGCTTACGCAATTGCAGCCAGAATCGAAGGAGGATCTGATCGACCTTCGAGCGACGTGCTTCATCTGCTCAGCGATCAATTTGAAATGTGTGCGTATGGCCTTCGCGAAGTTCGACGCGAATGGGAGGAAGGTGAACTCGGTGACGGCTTACTGCTTTCCTGATCAAAGGACGCAGTTCATTCCTGCCCACGCAGCATTTCCTAGCATCAAGCACCAAGACGTGGGCGGACTCGTCGATCGAAACGGCCCCTGTTGGCCGTTACCGGGAATCTCTGGCTCGGGGAGAGGATGTGAATCTTTTGCCGTGGACCTGTATTCACGTAGCCACGGCTCTCCGAGACGTTAGCTCCTTAGCGACCAAAGTCGCATTTTCCGTGTCGAATAGGTTGTGAATTTTTCAAAGTGACCTGCATTCCCGTAGCGACGTCTCTCTGAGACGTTAGCTTCCATGCGACAAGAGTCGCATTGTCCGTGTCGGAGCCCGGGACCTACGAAAGATTCACAACCTCGAAGAGCCGGACCTACGAAAGATCTACAGCGTCGTGGAGAGTCCTGCAATCAAAGGCGGCCCCCTGAAAAATCGCTGAGTCGTCGGTTCAATGACGCATCAAAGAATGTGAATCCAGACGGTCACTGAGATGTCCGACAGACCTTGAAATCTGGAACGATCAGACATCCCACCTGCTTCGGGTCATCGCCTGACTCCGGTACGATTGCAGCTCTGCTCACGATGGGGTTGTCAGACTCGGCACCCCAAATCAGTTACCGCTGCGGGAACCGGGTACTCATGTCGATTGACCAAGCAAAATTTGAACTGATCTGCGCCAAGTCACGAGAGGCGATGGTGCTGCACTCGGCCGCCGACACGTTGGAGTGGGACGAGCGGACCGGGATGCCGATTGCTGGTGGTGAATACCGAGCCACACAGGTTTCCACATTACGCGGAATGGTCCATCGGATACGCACCGACAAGTCCTATGGAGATGCGTTGCAGGCTCTTCACGCCGAGGCAGCCAGCGGGGATGTGCATGGCGATCGCGAAGCGACGATCATCGGTCTCTACCGTGACTGGGAACGCGATCACAAGCTATCGACATCGCTGGTCGAGC